>CAYWGE010000011.1:14083-20598 GCA_964457215.1 uncultured Pseudomonadota bacterium | reverse complement strand
CCGTTCAGCGCTTAAACGATAGTCGTTTCGGCGATGGAAATGTATCGGATATTAAGCGCTATATTAAACTTGGAAAACTGGGTGAGTCTTTCATCGCTGAAAAACCAGTCGTTTTATTAATTGATGAGATCGATAAAGCAGATTTAGAATTTCCGAACGATCTTCTGGCCGAAATTGATGAAATGCGTTTTTATATTTCAGAAACTCAAGAAGAGATTGCAGCCAAGCAACGCCCCTTAGTAATCATCACCTCGAATTCCGAAAAAGAATTACCCGATCCTTTTCTACGCCGCTGCGTCTTTCACTTTATTGAGTTTCCGGATGCAAAGATGATGGCTGAAATCGTGAAAGTGCATTTTCCAGATATCGATTCAAAACTTTTAAAATATGCACTGGAGAAATTTTACTTCATCCGCTCTCAAAACAATCTCAAAAAACCACCCTCGACTTCTGAGCTGATTGATTGGTTGAATGCCCTGATTGCACTCGGCCTTGATGCCAAGGTGCTGGAAAAACAAATGCCACTTTTGGGCGTACTTTTGAAGAATGAACAAGATTTAGATCAGCCTAACCTGCGCTTTTATGCTTAACGTCCGTCATCTGTCGGAAAAATTTGGCGAATAAATTCTACATTGGCGCAATAAATACCTTCGATGGCATCCACATCTCCTCCGGTACGGGCTTTGATTCCTACAATTCCTTGATCTATCGGACATTTTACTTCGAATGTAAAAGCCCCACCCGTGCCTGGGCTACAACCGTATTTAACTTCTTCTGGACACTGATAAGTGGTGGGTTTGGGAGAATCTTGAATAATCTGAACCTTGCTGGGAGTGCGCAAATAAGTCCCGCAGAAAAATCCAAAGCTATCTACTCGATCGCCACCTCGCCCAAAGATTCCATAAGGCACTCCATTATGCGATAAACAACCATCTCCCCAATGATCTAATTTAGAGGGATCAGGAACTCCCCACATCGTGGCTCCTGAATCGGTTTTTGCATAAGTCGACGCAAATTCAACTGTATCTAAATTAATCCCCATGCACTGATACTTTGCCCATCCCACGATTGCATGATTACTGCACCCTCCCCAATCGGTATCGCAAGGCCCATACTGACCCACTGCATTTTCAAAATTAGTCATAAATTGATCGGGGCCACATTTCATGTTTTGAGAGAGACCACCTGCCCCACCACAATGCTCGCACGGAACAAAATGCACGTCACCCAGCCTCACTCCTATGATCGGGAGCGGTTGCTTCACTGTATTAATGGGGGGGATCACCACATCTTTCTTCTTAGAAAAAATATTCCAACCCGCACGAGCCCCAGAACTGGACACTAAGAGAATAAAGGCAGCACCCAGAAAAAAGAATTTGTTTTTTTGCATAAACTCTCCCTTTAAAGACTTATCGAAAAACATAAGAAGTAAAGTTGCTAAATTCAGTATTCAGTAAACGACTTCCTAAGGCCAATTTCAACAGGTTTATCGAAAGTTTCTCTTAAAACATCAAAGTTAAAATTCTCTAATACTATAAAAAATCTCTCCTGAATAAAACTTGGGGAAATTCCCTAGTTAAAAAACAGGGATAGCCTGATGGTAGAAAAGAAACTTCACCTGTATTTTCTTTATCAATGCACAAAGAGCTTTCTTAAGAACGGACTAATTATTTATGACCAGAAAAAAACAAAAAATTCGTTATGCTGTAGTAGGATTAGGCTATATTTCTCAAGCAGCAGTTTTGCCGGCCTTTAAGCATGCGCCTAATGCGGAACTCGCTGCTTTAGTATCCGGCGATATCACTAAACTTCGCAAACTTTCTAAGCAATATCAGGTCCCCGCCACCTATCTTTATGAAGAATACGAAGACTGCTTAAGAAGCGGGGATATCGACGCAGTCTACATCGCCTTACCGAATCATCTCCACTGTGAATTCACTCTTCGGGCGGCACGAAATTCCATTCATGTATTGTGCGAAAAGCCTATGGCCATTTTTGAATCCGAATGCATTCGCATGATTGAAGCGGCCGAAGAGAACCGAATTAAATTAATGGTCGCTTACCGATTACATTTTGAAAAAACAAATTTGAAGATTTTAGAGACAGTACGATCTGGCCGTATCGGAAATCCGCGTATCTTCCATTCTCTTTTCACCATGCAGGTCGATAAAAATAATATTCGTCTGCACGCGAATACCGGTGGAGGAACCTTATACGATATTGGAATTTATTGCTTAAATGCGGCGCGAAATATTTTTCATGCTGAACCCATTGAAGTGGCCGCATTTACCGCCAACAATGGAGATTCGCGCTTTAAAGAAGTCAATGAAATGACCAGCGTTTTGCTACGTTTCCCCGACGAACGATTAGCAGCCTTTACTTGTAGCTTTGGTGCCGCAGATGTTTCCTCTTATGAGATTGTAGGTACCAAAGGTTCTATAAAAGTAGAAGCGGCTTATGAAATGGTCGAAGAGATGAAGTATCACCTCAAGGTCGGTAAAACCCAAAGGACAAAGACATCCCCTAAACGCGATCAATTTGCCCCCGAGCTCATTTATTTTTCAAATTGCATCTTAAATAATACAGAACCTGAGCCCTCTGCCGAAGAAGGATTAGCAGATATTCGAGTAATTGAAGCGCTCTACGATTCGGCTCATGAAGGAAAATTTATTCGCCTAGCCCCTCAAGAAAAAAAGACGCTTCCGGGCTTAAAACAAGAAATCCACAAACCTCCGGTGCCAAAACAACATTTAATTCACGCAGCAGCTCCAACCCATTAAACCTTTAAAAGGAGAAGTTATGAATCCATTCAACATGCTTAAAGAAGATCATAAAAAAGTAAAAGCCCTCTTCAAGGAATTTGAAGAAACGGGAGATAAAGCCTTTAAGAAAAAAGAGGAAATCTCTCAAAAAGTTTTCACTGAATTAGAGATACACACCACAATTGAAGAGGAGATTCTTTACCCATCTATTGAAAAAGCAGCCGACGAAAAAGAGACGGAAGAATTAGTAAAAGAGGCGTTTGCAGAGCATGCAGTAGTTAAAGATCTCATCGAAGAAATGAAAGAGATGGGATGTGAAGATGAGAATTTCGCGGCGAAGTTTAAAGTAATGCAAGAAAATGTAGAACATCACATTGAAGAAGAAGAGGGAGAATTGTTTCCTAAGGCCAAAAAAATTCTTGGCGATCAAAGCGAAGAAATTGGGGATGAAATGCAAGAAAGAAAAGAAGAATTAAAGCAAGAATTTGAAGAGGCAGAAGATGAAGACGATGATGAAGAGATAAGTAAGAAAGCTATTTAACCCGTTCGAGAATTTAAAAAAAGGAGTCTTTTATGCTGCAAACTGTCCTGATCGTTTTACTCGTTTTGATGTTAATTGGAGCGCTCCCTACCTGGCCTTACAGTGCAAACTGGGGGTACTATCCTAGTGGCTTTGTCACTCTCCTTCTCATTGTCTTAGTTATATTTGTATTACGAGGAAGGGCTTAAAAGTTTTCAACCCTCATCCACTCTATTCTAAGAGATAAAGATTCGAAAGAGTCTTGTCTCTTGGAGAATAAACAAAGGAGACCCTCATGGATAAGCAAGAAAAAAACAAAAGCAATCAAGATACAAACAAAGGGAATCAAGGAAATCAAAAAAGTTCCTCCCAATCTCAGCAACAAAAACAAGATAAGCAAAGTCGATAGAGGAGGTTTTTATGGCTCTCCGAGACCATCGACATCGTGGCGAGAATCCATCGGCTAAAAAATGGGTGTCTAGAAGACAAGACCACGATGGATATAACGACGAAGAAAGTGACGATTATTCCTTAGAGTCTAGTGGCTTAGATGAGGATCCTTCTGGATCTCATCGTGCTGAAGACTGGGAAAATCAAGATTTTCATCCCACAGAAATTTTGTCACAAGATCAAAATGATGATTTTGAATCGGAGGACAAGTGGGAAGAGGATCAAAACTATCGTCAACGTTGGAATACAGACTTCAATGCGCGAAAGATAAACAGTACAGACCTCATCCATCGACGACGAAATCGTTAGCAGCCCTTTAATCCAAAGATACAATTTTTGTATCTTTGGACTTTTTTATTAAAACTCCCCTATTGCCCTTTAATCTTAAGCTGGGTAAAGAGAAATAATGCTTTTGCTTAGCTTTTTCTACGCTTTGCGTACCCTCAAAATCCCGGTAGGCACTCAAGAGTGGCTTTATTTACTAGAGTCTCTTTCTCAAAATTTAGCCGATTCTTCCCTCGATAAATTTTACTATTTAGCGCGATCAGTCCTTGTGAAATCCGAGGCGTTATACGATGCATACGATCAAGCTTTTTTGATGTGTTTTCGAGATATTCCTGCTCAACTCAATATTAAAGATGAGCTTTATGACTGGCTGAATAAAAGTCTCGACCCAAAGAGTAGGCCCCAACTGCCTGACATTGATCCTTTAACCTTAGAGGAGCTCCGCCAAAAATTTTTAGAACGTTTAAAAGAACAAGAAGAAGAGCACCATGGCGGTAATAAATGGATTGGGACCGGTGGCACCTCTCCGTTTGGACATTCTGGTGCCCATCCTTCGGGCATTCGCATTGGAGGCCCTGGAGGAGGACGTATGGCGGTAAAAATAGCCGAAGAGAGGCGTTTTCAAAACTACCGTCATGACCGGGTGCTCGATATCCGTCAGTTAAAAGTAGCCTTGAAAAGGCTGCGGCGATTAGATCGTGAAGGAATTCCCGAAGAATTAGATATTGATAAAAGTATCGCCGCCACTTGCAAAAACGCGGGTGATATCGAACTTATTTTTGAAGCCCCACACAAAAATCAATCGGAGCTTTTGCTTTTAATGGATGCGGGCGGCAGCATGGATATGTATGCGGAGCTTGCCGAGGCCCTCTTCTCAGCAGCGCACGCTTCGACACATTTTAAAGAATTTAAACATTATTATTTTCATAATTGTATTTATTCAAAAATGTATACCAATATGAGTCGGCGCGAATTTATTCCCACTCAAGAGCTTTTTCGCAAGTTTCGTAAAACATTTTATGTGGTGATTGTGGGAGACGCCTGCATGAATCCCTATGAACTTTTCGCCGCCAATGGTATTATCGACTATTGGGAAAACGAGAAGGAATCTGGCTTACAATGGATCAAACGCATGAAAGAGCATTTTCCTCAAATTGTGTGGCTAAATCCAGAGCCCGAGCATTATTGGGAAATTCATCCCACAATTCGTGCGATTGCCGGGCACATCAAGATGTATCCTTTAACTGTGCAAGGCTTAACAAAATCGATTGATGATCTGCGTAAAAATCGCGTGCATCCTCAAGGAGGGGTTCATTCATGAATGGCGAAAATTTTCTTAAACTCTTCTTGGTATTTTATATCGTGCATGTTGTGTGGGAAACTTTTCTTGCCTTACTCAATCGCCAAAGCTTACTCAAAAATGCAGAGGTTATTCCAGAATATTTCCGAGAAAAAATTGATTTCGCAACTTACAAAAAAAGCATTGCATATAATTTAGAGAAGGAAAACTTCTCTATTTTCAGCGACTGGGTTTTTGTGATTTTAACCTTAACAGTCATTTTTTTAGGACTTTTTGAAAAATACGATATTTTTTTGCAAAATCTTTATCCAGATCCTCATAGCCTTTCCTTTGCGGTTCTTTATTGTTGGGGCTTAGGCATGATTTTAATGATCGCTAAGATCCCTTTCTCCCTCTATCAAAATTTCAAGATTGAAAAAAAATACGGTTTTAATCGGATGAGCGCCAAAACCTTTGCAGCAGATCTTTTAAAAACCATCCTACTCAGCACTCTCCTCGGAGTTCCTATTCTTTATTTGGTGTTTTGGATTTATTTAAAAATGGGCGCAAATTGGTGGCTCTTTGCTTTCTTGGCGGTCTTTATCTTTGAGCTCATTATGGCTGCCATTTACCCTACTTTTTTAGCTCCCCTCTTCAACAAGTTCACCCCTCTTCCGGATGGAGAACTCAAAGAAGCGATCCTAAAAATTGCCAAGCAAATTCAATTTAAACTTTCTGGTATTTTTACAATCGATGGCTCAAAGCGCTCTGCACACTCTAACGCTTATTTTGCAGGCATTGGCAAATTTCGCCGAATTGTTTTATTTGATACGCTCATTCAACAGATGAACACCCCAGAGCTCATTGCGGTTTTAGCCCATGAGATGGGCCACAACAAAATGAAGCATATTTTGAAACAACTCATTTTAGGATTTGTCACGGGGTTGATTGGTTTTTGGATTTTGGCTCAGGCCATTGAATGGACGCCTCTTTATGAAGCATTTAAGGTAGGCACTCCCACTTATTATAAAGGATTTATGCTCTTTGCCCTTTTTGCCGGGCACTTTACTTTCTTCTTGAGCCCGCTTTCCAGCATGCTTTCCCGGAAATGCGAATATGAAGCGGATGCCTTCTCGGTCAAAGCCACTCAAAAACCTCACGACATGATCCAAGCCTTGCTCAAGCTCACCAAAGAAAACCTCTCCCAACTCAATCCACA
>CAYWGE010000011.1:0-13983 GCA_964457215.1 uncultured Pseudomonadota bacterium | reverse complement strand
ATCGTTGCAATAAGGGCAAGAGTGGTAATAAAAATCCAAGCATACAGATTGAAATGGCTTCCCCATTTGAAGACTTCTACCATCACAATAAAAAATATCTCTGAGAGCAACGCAAACACTGAAAGAAACGCGCTCGACTTTGCGAAACGATACGAAGTTTTTATTTCTTCACTCATAACAAACTCCTTCTAAGGAATAGGAAGCGTAAAAACAAATTTACTTCCATGCGGAATAGCTTCTTCTACCCAAATTTTTTCTCCCGAGCTTTCCAATTTTTTACGGATGGAAGCAAGACCTAAGCCAATCCCGCCTTTGTCTCGATTTAATTGCCGAAAGGGAGTAAATATTTCTTCGCGATGGGAGGCAGGAATCCCAGGGCCGTTGTCCTGAATACTAAAATAAATTTTATCTTCTTTGATTTCTGCAGAAAGTATTAAAGTGGGCCTCTCCGTTTCTCCCGCATACTTAATGGCATTGTCTAAAAGATTTGTTAATACATCGACCACCCTTCGTTTATAGAAATAAATTTCAGGCAGTGGACTTAACTGATAAACAATTTGAAAAGATTTTAAACGAAGCTCAAAACTTGCCAACACTTCTTCTATACAGGTTTTGAGATCAAACTTTTGTTTTTGGTCTCGAAGTTCTCCAATTGAAATAAAAGATTTCAAATCTTGGAGCATCTTCATCATGTGAGAAACATTTCGCCGAATTCTTTCGAGATAATTTTTTGAAGTTTCAGAGACAGGAGTTTGACCTAATAAATCTGAAAATCCTTCGATCGAAATAAGCGGAGCCTGCAAATCATGAGTAATCGTATTAACAAAAAACTTAGACTCTTCATGTCTTTTTTGGAGTTTTTTAGCTTGAAAGATATTTTCTCGATAAAGTTCAAAGAAATCGCTAAACAGCTGAACATAAAAAGAAATAGAAAAGAGAAAAAAACCATACTCCATGAGATAAGGCCCGGAATAATAGCCTAGCCCAACGAATAATTCGTTAAAACTCGTGACGATCAAAAATATAATTCCTAATGATGCGGCTTTAAATTTTCCTTGTTTTTGAGTTAAGAAAAAAAACCAAGTGAACAATAAAAGTAGAAGGAAAATCCCCACCCACAAACTGGCTAGCTGAGCGACTATTCCCATGTTCTTTTCGTAAATGGCATAATGAAAGCCTAAAACATTAAATTGCCTAAGGGTGGCGGGCTCCGCAAGGAAACTTGGATAAATCAAAGCAGAGAGCGCGAAAAAAATAGCAGGCAGAATCAAAACCCACTTTATTTTTTGAATTTTTAAGTGGAGATAATCGACGGAAAACAAAACAAAATAAACAAACAACACAATCGCTGCAAACCATTGGATCTTTTGCCAAAAAATAGCGTGCTCACTTATTTTACTGGAGTAAATTTGGCATCCCCCAAACGAATACAATGCTTGAGAGGCAGAAAGTCCTGAGAAGTATAAATATTGTTTACCAGAGCCTTCTAAGCTCCGACTGACTTTGTAATAGAAAAAAAGAAAGAAAAAGACACCCTGAAGAAAATAAAGAGAAAGAACAAACGATGCGATTGCGAGAGTATTTTCGGGTAGCATCGACATGCCGGCATTTTAGGATATTTTAATGAATAATGCTCTATAATTTTTAGAGATAAAACACCTCTAATATGGGTACAATTTCTTAAAAAGCTAACCACTAATCCTAATTTTTTTTCATTGAACGCTCCTAATGATGCATTGCAAACTTATGCTTTGTTACTAAGCAATCAAATGAGAACCTTTCTTTAAAAAAGATCCCCAACAATTGTTTTGATTTGACTTCTTCTAGCTTTTTCTGCATTTTGCAAAACTAGACTGACATGTCAGTTTAATCTAAAAAAGAGGTTTTCATGCCCAAACAACTGATGATCGGAATGGATGTCGGTTCCACCACCGTCAAAGCCGTCGTTGTAGATCCTGCTAACCTCCAAATCTTATGGAGTGATTATCAACGCCACGAAACTCGCCAACCTGAAAAAGTTTTGGAATTTTTAGTACGCATTGGTCAGGAATTTCAGGATGTTTCAATGGAAAACATCCGAATTTTTGTGACCGGATCAGGATCTTCACCCCTAGCGGAACCTCTCGGTGCAAAATTTGTTCAAGAAGTAAATTCTGTGACCATGGCGGTTGAAAAACTTCACCCCGATGTGGGTTCGATCATTGAACTCGGCGGCCAAGATGCGAAAATCATCATCTACAAAGCCAATGAAGAAACCGGCGAGAAACAAGCCATTGCCTCAATGAACGATAAATGTGCTTCAGGTACTGGTGCTACGATTGACAAATGTGTGATTAAGGTAGGGGTTGAATCGAATCTTTTAGGCAATATTCCTTTCGATGATTCAAAACTTCATCATGTTGCAGCTAAATGCGGCGTATTTGCCGAAACCGATATCGTCAACTTAGTAAAATCCGGCATTCCCTCGAATGAAATTTTATGTTCACTCGCTGATGCGATCGTGATGCAGAATTTATCGGTACTCACGCGTGGAAACACATTAAGGCATCGCGTGCTTTTACTGGGCGGCCCCAACACTTACCTGCCCTTTCTCCAACAATGTTGGCGAAAAAGAATCCCTGAGACTTGGAACGAAAGAAATTACAAATATCCTAAAGATGTTCCCATTGAAGAACTCATTTTTGTTCCAGAAAACGCGCAATATTATGCTGCCTACGGCGCCGTTATTTATGGGACTTATGAAGCCTCAGAAGTTGGCCGCTACAAAGGCTTGGATGACTTAAAACAATTTATCACTTTTGGACGCAAGGCCACTTTAGGTGCCAAAGCCGCAAAGCCTCTCATTAAAACTCCTGAAGAATTGGACGATTTCCGAAAAGAATATTCGATTCCAAAATTTTCTCCCAAACAAATCCGTGCCGGTGAGACGGTAAAGGGATTTATTGGTTTAGATGGGGGTTCCACCTCTTCCAAAGCTGTTTTAGTCGATGAAGACGGCGAAATTATTTTGAAGGCCTATCAACTTTCAAAGGGAAACCCCATCCAAGACACCAAAGAAATTTTGCAACAGATGAATGATCACGTGGCTTCTTGCGGCGCAACGCTTGAAGTCTTGGGCTTTGGTGCAACTGGGTATGCGGCCGATGTTTTAGAGGCTTCCGTAAAATCGGATGTGAATATAGTCGAGACTGTAGCGCACATGATGAGTGCGGTTCATTTTTTTGGCGATGTCGATGTCATCTGCGATATCGGTGGACAAGACATTAAAGTGCTCTTCATGTCGAATGGCGATATTAAAAACTTTCGCCTTTCCAACCAATGCTCGGCGGGAAACGGCATGCTGCTTCAAGCCATGGCCGACCAATTTGGCGTAAAAGTGCAAGACTATGCCGATGTCGCTTTTGGCGCAGGGTTGGCTCCCAAATTTTCTTACGGTTGTGCCGTATTTTTGGATTCCGATCGCGTGAATTTTCAAAAAGAAGGCTATTCGAAAGAAGAATTGCTCGCAGGCTTGGCGCAAGTACTCCCCAAAAATGTTTGGCAATATGTGGTGCAGATTCCACGCATGGCAGAGCTCGGCAAACGCTTTGTCTTACAAGGCGGAACTCAATACAACTTAGCCGCAGTCAAAGCCCAAGTTGATTACATTAAAGAGCGAGTACCCGGTGCAGAAGTTTTGGTTCACCCACATACGGGTGAAGCCGGCGCGATTGGCGCCGCCATGGAAACACGCCGGGTGGTGCAGCGCCGAGGCTACTCCAGTTTCATCGGACTGCAATCGACCATCGATTTAGAATACAGCACTAAAAATGATGAGAGCACTAAATGCACTTTCTGTCCGAATAACTGCAGCCGCACTTTTATTGATACCAAAACACCCGAAGGCGGAACCAGCCGCTATATTTCTGGGTTTAGTTGTGAAAAAGGTACGGTAGAATCGAAAGAAGCGATGGTGGATTTAGCGAAAAAGAGAAATGAACTGAAGAAAAAATTTCCAAACTTAGTCGACTACGAAGCAAATGTGGCTTTTAATTCTTACCCTTTTACTCCGCTTTTAGAAGAAGGGGCAGAATACGAAGATATCGAAGTTAAAAAGACGCTCTTTGGAAAAATTAAGCGCATTCCCTTCAAGAGAAAATTCAATCGCTCTCGCCCCGAAGACTTAGAAGCTCGAAAAAAATTGCGGATTGGTATTCCTCGCGTACTCAATATTTACAACACCGCGCCGATTTGGCGCACTTACCTTGAGGTTTTAGGCATTCCTCCTACTCAAATTGTTTTTTCCGATTACACCTCTGAAGAAATGTGGGTAGAAGGCGGTAAATATGGCTCGATCGATCCTTGCTATCCTTCAAAAGTCGCTCAGGCGCATATTCATAATTTACTCTTTCACAAACACAAACCTGAAAAGCCTTTAAATTATATTTTCTTCCCCATTATCACGCACGTTACCTCTTTCTTAGATAAAGTGATGGATACTGCTTCTTGTCCTATTGTCGCGGGAACCCCTGAAGTCATGAAGGCCGCCTTCACTAAAGAGAACGATTTCTTTAAAGAGCGCGGCATTACTTATCTCGATCCTGCGGTCACTTTGAATGAACCGACTTTTTTCAAGAAACAAATGTTCGAGGCCTTTGCCCCTTTATTAAATATTACCGAAGATGAAAGCGATTGGGCGATGGATCAAGCTTGGAAGGCGCTTGAAACTTTTGATCTGAGTTTGCAGAAAAAAGGAAAAGAAGTTTTGGATTGGGCCGAAAAAGAAAATAAAATGTGTTTATTGTTACTCGGGCGCCCTTACCATATTGATCCCGGCTTGAATCATAGTGTGCTCGATGAGTTCCAGGTATTGGGTTACCCCGTTCTCTCGATGCGATCAATTCCGAAAGATAAAGATTATCTGATGAAATATTTCGGAAAGGAAATCGAAGCCGGAATCATTTCTTCTCCTTACGATATCAACGATGTGTGGCCTGAAAATTATTCGGCAAATAGTTCGGTAAAGGTATGGTCTGCAAAATTTGCCGCCCGCCACCCAAATGTCGCGGTGCTGGATTTATCGAGTTTTAAATGTGGCCATGATGCCCCCACCTACGGAATTATTGATCGAGTGATCTCTACCAGTGGCACTCCCTACTCTGCGCTGCATGATATCGATGCGAACAAACCCGGAGGCTCGATTCGAATTCGGGTCAGAACTTATGCACATTCTCTTTCGCTTCACGAAGAAGCACTGACCGATCAAAAATCAAAGAAAGAAGAACTCAAACAAAGATTAGCGGCCAAACGGGCAGAATTGGAGCATTTGATGGGCCTTCAAAAAGCAAGCTCCGTCGAACTCCCTGCTTATCAAGCGCAGACTGAACCTGCGCAACCCCAGGAGGAGCCTTATGCAAGAGCTATTTAATGAAGTAACCACTAAAAACCAATCGGCCTATGCCGCACTTGAAGCGGAGTTGGCAAAATTTGAAAATGAAGAAAAAACAAAGTTAGGAATTAAAGAGGCTCGCTCAACGCAGTGGAAAGATAAAATCTCCCGGGAATTTTATGCCGATCAACGGGCCCATACGACTATTTTAGTTTCGGGATTAACCATGGCCCACGATTTATTCGTCGGTGCAGGCCTTGCGGGCTTAGGCTACAATATTAAAACACTGGATTGCCCCGATGGAGATGCTTTAAACGCCGGCAAAGAATATGGCAATCGTGGCCAATGCAATCCTACTTATTTCACTGTGGGAAACCTCGTGAAATACCTCATCGATCTTCGCGACAAACAAGGATTAAGCACCCAAGAAATTATCAGCAAAAATGTATTTCTAACTGCCGGAGCCTGCGGACCTTGCCGCTTTGGTATGTATGTCACTGAATATCGCAAAGCTTTGAATGATGCGGGTTTCGAAGGCTTTCGAGTCATGCTTTTTGAACCCAATGGAGGCATGCATCAAGCCACTGGAAAAGAAACAGGTTTACGGATGGATAAAGAATTTTTTATCACGCTGGCCAAAGCAATTTTCACCGGCGACGCCCTTAATGCCATCGGGTATCGTATTCGTCCCTATGAAGTGGTGAAAGGCGCAACGGACAAGGCGATCGACGATTGCCGAGCTACCATTATGGAAGCGCTGAAAAATAAAAAATCTCTTTTAAAAGCCCTCTGGAAATCCCGAAAAATTCTTCAAAAAGTAGAAGTCGATCGCACGATGGTAAAACCTAAAGTGAGCATTATCGGCGAATTTTGGGCAATGACCACCGAAGGCGAGGGAAATTACAAGCTCCAACGGTTTTTAGAACAAGAAGGCGCTGAGGTTGATATTCAGCTGATTGCCAACTGGATTCTTTACAATATTTGGCAAGGACGCATCGATACCAAGGCCCGCATGAAATTGAAATCAGCGGATCTTGGAGCCCGTAAAGGTTTGAAGACAACGGATGTCGGTAAAAAATTCTTAACACTTTGGGTGGCCGAAAAAGCGCTTAAAGGAACTTTCTACACTTTCTCTAAGATTCTAGGACTTAAAAATTATAAAATGCCCGACATGGAAGAAAATGCCCGTGTTGCAGCCGAGCATTACAACACTGAACTTCGGGGCGGTGAAGGACACATGGAAGTGGGTAAACTCATTCAAACCGTCACCCACAAAAAAGCGCACATGGTCATTTCGGTAAAACCCTTCGGCTGTATGCCCTCTTCCGGCGTATCCGACGGCGTGCAAAGCGTGATCACTGAGCGTTATCCCGAAGCCATCTTCTTACCCATTGAAACCACAGGCGATGGTGCCGTGAATGTTTATAGCCGAATTCAAATGATGCTTTTCAAAGCCAAGCGTGTGGCCGAAAAAGAATACGAAGACTTGCTCGCTGAGAAAAAACTAAGCGTCGAAAAAGTAAAATCGAAAATCTCACGCAAGAAAAAACTCAAAGTCGCCACGCATTACAGCCCGCACGTAGTGGCTGGCACTGCAGCAAATTTATTGTTTGAAGTGGCTTAAAGAATTCTTAAAAAATAAAAACCCCCATTTATGCCATAAATGGGGGTTTTTATTATGGGAATAATTTAATAACTATCCGAATCTATTTTTAAGACCCACACAAAGTTCCATTAATATCACACTGGGGCACTTCACCATTAGAGCGCTGATCATTATCGAGTGTTTTAATTTTCTGATTAGTGACCGAATTGGGAGTGCATCCACAAAGCTGACTGGCACAACAACTACATTGTGCGGCGGTTTCGGCTTTAAACACCTCACTTAAGTCACAATTCTGCAACCCATCGCAGGCATCCAAAACCAACGGGCCATCGCTCGAAGTACAAATAGTAGCATCGCAAGTATACCCCAATTCAATCGCTCCACGCTCACAAGTATCGTATTCTTGACAAACGACCGCACAATTCACCCCACTATCGGCAGGCAAAGTCGTAACGCCCGGCACATATAATCCGCAACCACATTCATCTTCAGGGGCATCGGGCACACAACCGCTGATTCTATCACAAGGAGAACTGGGCGAAGGAGGATTAGGATTATACGCAGCTGAATAAATCATCGGAGAATCGTTGCAAGAAAGATTGTCTTGGCCCAATTGAAAAGGCCCATTATAGGTAGGGCATTGGCACTCGATGAGTGTTGTGCCATCAGCCCCATCGGTGGTTGGGTCAAAGCAAGGGGCTGTCATACAACCGGCATATACTCCTGGTTGACTGGTACAATCGGTAAATCCAATGGGTTCTTGGACAGAGCGATAGAAACTAAAAGTAGAGAAGCGATCGGCTCCTTGCATGAACGTGCCAGAGTTGATGGCTTGGCATACGGGGGCTTGGTTGGGTTGCTGACAGGCCCCGGGATTATTGCCGCAAAAAAGCTTTGTTTCGTTATACACATCGTTATTTAAGATCGCATTGATATCGACAAAGTTAGTTCCAAACCATTCAAAGCAAGGACAATCAGCCACCGTACCATCCGATCCGGGAGAGGAGGTACAATTTGCATAAAAACAAAGGGCATAGGGTCCAAAACAGGCAACCCAATCGGAAGTACTGGTTGTGACATCGGCCCAGGCAGGGCCATAAATAGTAGTTTGTTGGGTATTGAGTGGAAAGGAACCTCCGCAAAAAGGATACGGCAGTGGACAATAGGTCGAGTTGCAAGAGGCGCCGAATAAGCTGAGCCAAAAAAGAAGTGCCACAAACTGAAATCGTTTTTTACGAAGAGTTTGATAAATAAAATGCATAGCTCTCCCTTAAAAAATATTACAAATGTTCGGAATGAATCCACTCTGTAATATATTTTCAGGAAGATCAATTTTTTTATTAATCAAAATATTTTTTTGCCCTTTTGAAAACAAAAAACCCTCACTACTTTAAGTGGAGTGAGGGTTGGGTTGAAAAACTGAAAGAATAAACTATTTGCTTTGCTGTTCCATCTTTTGTTCGATTTTTTGCTCAATCTTTTTATCGATCATTTGTTTACAAGGCGGTGATAATTTTTCGTAGTTTGTTTTTAAGCACTGTTTTATTTTGTCTTCGTCTAGTCCCGCATTAGGACAATATTTCTGACGATCCTCTCGGCATTCCCCCAACGCAAAACTCAGTGAAGGGGCAAGTACGATTAAAAGCATAAACACCCACAGAATCTTTTTCGACATGAATCCTCCTGGTAAGGTTAAAAGGTTAGAGAATTATCTTACTTTCTTTTTTGAAAGCTTTCAACTTTTCAAAGAAGAAAAACTTATGAATATATTATTTAGCGAACTCAATCTCATTGAATTTGAAAACTAAACTCCAACGTCTTGGGAGCACCCGGGCTGTCATAATAAGTCACCGTAACATTCAAAATCCCTGATAAAATTTCTTCAGGGGGGTTATTGGTTTCATCGCAGATTACGTCGTAGGAATCAGGCGCGGTCGGCCCATAGAGCGCTCCCGCTGCCCAAAGATCGGTCATATAATTAGAGATGGAAACCGTCACATTTTCCCACAAGATAGGATCGTCAGGCTGAAACACTACCCATTGTAAACTTTGGGTAATACTTTGTTCGATGCTATTGGCGAGACGTTGTTGATTGATATATAGGGTCTCTGAACTTAAGGTGCGGGCTCCATAAAGCAGGTTCTGATTATTATAGGAAATAATGGAGTTTATATCAGACGCTGTCAGGCTAGCCATTTGAGACTCTGTTAGCGTTAAGGCTAGCTCTTCGATGTTACTCGATAAAACTCCATTCGTAATCCCCGCAGGAGACACCCAAACACCGTAATTACTATCTACATTTGCATAAATGCCCGCGGCATTGCCTCCCGCACCCAAAGCAATCAAACTAAGATCTCCTTCCAGATAAAGAAACGGAAAGTAAAGTGCAGCACTTGAAAGCTCACCGCCTCCCGTTAAAGAGGCTTTGAAAGAAAGCGCATCCTCTACCGTCGCAAGTTCACTCGGGGGGTCCACAATAAAGAAAGCATTTCTGAGCGCTATACTCGGCATTAAGGCATTCACCACTTGGGAGGCAGAACTTGCACTCAAATTAAGGAGATCGGGTGCTACAAAGAGATTAAGTATTTCGATATCGGAAAAAGCAGAATAACCCGCAATCAACTCACTTGCCGTCGGTATAGGTGCTCCCGCATTGATCCGCACTACATACGCTTCTTGGCCCCCTTGAAGAAAAAATTCATAAATAGCATACCCCAGCGGTTGCCCCACTTGAGGTGCACCAAAGGTTTGGGCAAATTGTTCAAAAGAGGTAATCAAGGTGGGGGTATTATAGAGGCCTGCTGAACTTACGCCCCAGAAACCAGTAACATCCGTAGTGCTCGCATAGACTGAACGCGTCTGACTCACATAACCGATATACACCCCAGGATAATCAACTTTTTGAAAAGGTGCTACGCTTTGAGAAGAGAGAACGGCAGAGCTCGAGGGAGTGGTAGAAGCACTAGATGAATTACAGTTCTGAGGTTGAATAACCATTACATCACGACTATGCTCGGCCGCTAGTACATGGAGCACATAGCTACCTGCCTGCAAAGAAACCACCGCCTGATTATCCGCACTGGATAGACGCAGAACGATTGCTCCGGCAGAATCCACCAAGGCAATTGATTCGGTAACAGAAGGATTAAGCGTAAACAATAAAGTCTTGGCTGTGCTTAACTGATAAGTCACCTCATGCTCAATAATACTATTTTCGGCATGGCCCTCGTGCAGATTGACCATGACCGTCTCAGTAAAATCGGCTTGAATCGTGGTATCCGGAGAGAGTTGTTGTTTGGCATAGATTTCATTGGGAGAACAAGGGGCATCGGAGCTGGAAGAATTATTAGAAGATCTACAACCCGCGAAGAGAAAAAGACAAACCATCGCCCCAGACAAAAAATATTTTTTCATTTGGAAAGAATCTCCGTTTTTATTTTTAGGGAATAATGGAGAAGATAATGGAATTTTTCAAAAAAGGCGATTCGAATATTTACTTTTGCTTTCGTTTTTTACTACTTGCGGAGAAAATCGGTTTGAGTAATCTCAAACCATGCTCACCATTTACCACAACCCCCGTTGTTCAAAGTCTCGACAAACCTTGGAACTTCTTCAATCCAAAGGTCTAGAACCCAAAATTATCGAATATTTAAAAAAACCACCTACTCCAAAAGAACTGGATGAAATTCTAAAAAAACTTAAGTTAGAACCCCAAGACATTGTGCGCGACAAAGAAGAAGTTTATGAAAAGTTGGGTTTGAAAAATAAAAAATTAAATCGTGCAGAGTTAATTGAAATTTTAGTAAAGCATCCGGTGCTCATTGAGCGACCAATTGTAGTGAAGGATGAGCAGGCTGCCTTGGGACGACCGCCGGAGAAGGTGTTGGAGATTTTGTAGCAGTTTTTCGTTTTCAACAGCTTAGAAAAAATAAACAGGTACTTTTTATTTTGGGCAGTTTTTGAACTGGTCACAATTTGTGACCAGTTCATCTTTTAAGCAGCATTCTTATGTTGTACCAGTTTCAGTTCTATTCCCATAACCAAAGCAACCCGAATCAAAAAATCAAAACTAATATTCCCCACCTGACCTGTTTCCATACGAGCAATCGCAGGCTGATGGGTACTCAACCTCTTCGCAATATCCAATTGTGAAAGCCCTTTTTTAATTCGAACATTTTTCAGATAATTAATAATAAGGTTTTTTTGGCGAATAATTTCTTTATCAAGCTTACTTAAGCCAATTGCTGTACCGAATTCGTCTAGTTTTAAGAATGCATTTTTCTTCTTCATAATCTTTCTTAGAAAATGATAACAAAATTGTTATATTCTAGAAGTCTATTTTTAAAATATTTTGCTAACGGAAAGTGACCTCTCCCTACCCCCCTCCTTTGTAAGGAGAGGGAGAAATCAAATATTAAAGTCCCCTCCTTACAAAGGAGGGGATTGAGGGGAGGTCTTAAGAAACTCAGCAATTTCCATCAACACTCCCTCTAAATTTCTTAAAACTTCTTCGTTCGAAAAGCGAAGCAAACTATATCCCACCGACTGAATCTCCTTTTGCCGTATTTCATCATAAGCTTTTTGAGTGTCGTATGCATGAACATCTCCATCAATCTCAATAACCAAGCTAATTCGCGGGGCACAAAAATCTACTATATAGGGCCCTATTCCATGTTGCCTTTTAAATTTTATACTTAAAAATTGTTTGGCTCGCAAAGCTTTCCATAAAACTTGCTCTGCGTGAGTAGCCTGTCGACGGAGTTTACGTTTTCTTGGAATTAAGATTTTAAGTCCCAAGCGTGAGCGATGAGTTTCTTTCATATTCATCTTTCATTTAATCTCCAATGTAATCACAATTTGTGACCACCTCTTTTACAGAGCAATTCGAGTGCCAAGAATCAGAAAGGCTTAAATTGCAGAGGAAGGCTAGTTTTGAAACAAATCCGTCCGAAAAACAGACACCGGTCCTATTTCCGGACGCCCACTTCTCTTCTTTCCACTTGCGAAGAAAGTCGGATGAGGTAGTTTAGACACACAAAAAATTAAATTGTGGAGTGGATTGAGTGGACGACAGAGAGGTGTTGGAAATTTTGTAGGTATTTATTTTCAATGGGTTGTAAACGTGCCGGGCACCATTTTTTTTAATGTATCCGACATAATTTTTTAAGAGGGGAGAAAAAAATATGGAACCTTTTGATTGGGAATGCCCTCACTGTAATAAACCAACAACATTAACTAAAGAAAGAATTAAGATAGAATCAATCCAATTCACTATTGCAAATACGGATGGTTTAAAAGAATTTACGGTATGTTTTTATGTGTGTCCTAACAAAAATTGTAAAAAATTTACGCTGTCAACAATATTAAAAAATTTGACCAGTAGCACAACAAAAAATCCTTATGCTGGTACTCACACGACATATAAAACAGGAAGTATTATAAAAACTTGGCAATTAATACCGGAACTAACTGGGAAAAATTTTCCAGATTATATTCCGCCTCCTATCATTCAAGATTATAATGAAGCATGTGCAATTAAAGAGCTAAGTCCAAAAGCTTCTGCAACTCTTGCGAGAAGAGCAATTCAAACTATTTTAAGAAATTTTTATAATGCAAAAGGAAGCACATTAAAAGATGAAATAACCTCAGTTGAATCAAAAATGGAGCCTTCTGTAGTTAAAGCAATAGATGCTGTGAGAAAAGTTGGTAATATAGGTGCTCACATGGAAAAAGACATTAACCTTATTATTGATATTGATCCAAATGAAGCACAGCTTTTAATACGTCTTATAGAAATTCTTTTAGAAGAAACTTATATTCGAAGAAAAGAAAGAGAAGAAAATCTAGAATCTATCACTAAGCTTGGGGATGAAAAAAGCGCAAAAAAAGTATTAAATTAACTAATTCTAAGTATCTCCCTGAGTTGAGATTATGGAGGTAAAATATGATCGTTGAATGCGAGACATGCAATGCCTATGTGGAGGCACGAGATTATGGCCATTATGAAAAAAGGGGTGATAATCAAAAGCCATTCTCTAGAATCCTACTTATGGCCTGCAGTAAATGCTTTGGTCCACTTCTTATTGAACAAACTAATATTGGAAACATTATAGAAGGTGATGTCTGGGATACACCTAGAAGACTTTTTCCAACAACTAAATATCGTCCTAATCCTAATGCCCCGAAAGAAATTCAAGCAACATTTGAAGAAGCATACACTTGTTTACGTAGTCGTGCTTATACTGCAGCTGCAATTATGTGTAGGAAAACTCTAGAAGGAGTTTGCAAAACACATGGAGCAGAGAAACAAAACTTAATGCAGTCATTAAAAAAAATGAAAGAAGATGGATTAATTGATGAAAGACTTTACGAATGGTCTAATACTTTACGGAATGCTGGTAACGAAGCCGCACACGATGTTGGAGTTGCAGTATCCGAAACAGATGCGACTGATATCATCGAGTTTACTAATGCAATCCTGGATTATTTGTTTTCATTTAGAGATAGATTTGAAAAATTCAAATTAAGACGAATATCTTCATCTAACTGACCTAACTGATGCCGATGATTGACACGTTCTAAGCCTGTAAGCAAAATCTTAAAAAACAACAATTTCACTTTTATTCTTTCGATTGATTCCTATACTCTCCCCTCCTAACCCAAAATTTCAGAGAGCGAGGGGGCATGATTTCGTTTCGGCATTCACTTCCTTTTATTTCTAAATGTCTCGCGACGGCGTTATTTCTTGTATTGAGTCTAATCTATGTGACGGGCTGCTCCGGTGACTGTTCAGAGTATTGGGTCGCCACGAATGGAAATGATGCCGGCCCAGGCACTGAAGCCAGTCCTTTTCTCACCCTTGAACGTGCGCGCGATGCGGTTCGTGCGGATCCTTTACGTGCACAATGCCCGATCACTGTAACGATTAAGGGCGGCACTTATCGTTTGAGTAACCCGCTCACCTTTGGGCCTCAAGATTCGGGAGCCAGCGCCTCCTCCGTCACTTATC
>CAYWGE010000010.1:8241-22800 GCA_964457215.1 uncultured Pseudomonadota bacterium | reverse complement strand
GATCGCCTGAACGGCACCACCCAGTTTGTCGATTTTTTCAATGTATTCGAGCGCGCGCTTTTCGATTTCGTCTGTCAACGATTCTACGACGTAGGATCCCGCAAAAGGATCAATCGTATCGGTGACTCCCGTTTCATAGGCAATGAGTTGTTGGGTTCGTAGAGCCAGGGTGGCAGAGGCTTCGGTGGGAAGAGCCAGTGCTTCATCTCGCCCATTGGTGTGAAGACTTTGAGTGCCGCCAAAAACAGCGGATAAGGCTTGGAAGGCTACGCGAATTCCGTTGTTGTCGATTTGTTGAGCGGTGAGAGTGGAGCCTCCTGTTTGAGTATGAAAGCGAAGCATGCAGCTGCGATCTGCGGCGTTGAAGCGCTGTTTCATTAATTTTGCCCAAAGGCGTCGGGCTGCACGAAATTTAGCGACTTCTTCTAAGAAATTATTGTGCGAGTTAAAGAAGAAGGAAAGCCGAGAGGCAAAGTCATCGACCTTTAAACCTTTATCCACTGCGGCTTTAACGTAAGCGAGTCCATTGGCGAGCGTAAACGCCACTTCTTGCACAGCAGTCGAGCCTGCTTCGCGGATGTGATAACCCGAAATCGAAATCGTATTCCATTTGGGTACCTGATTTTTACAAAAGGCAAACATATCGGTAATGATACGCATCGAGTGTTGAGGCGGATAAATATAGGTGCCGCGGGCGATATATTCTTTTAAAAGATCATTTTGAACGGTGCCCGAAATTTTATCGGCAGAAACTCCCTGTTTCTCTGCTACAGCCATATAAAGCGCGAGCAAAATAGAGGCGGTGGAATTAATGGTCATCGAGGTAGAAACTTTATCGAGGGGGATTTGATTGAATAAAATTTCCATATCTTCGAGCGAATCGATGGCAACGCCCGCTTTTCCGACTTCTCCTTTTGATCGTGGAGAATCCGAATCGTAGCCCATTTGAGTGGGAAGATCGAAGGCGACCGAAAGCCCGGTGCCTCCATTTTCAATTAAGTAACGGTAGCGTTTGTTAGATTCTTCGGCGGTGGCGAAACCTGCATACATGCGCATGGTCCAGTAGCGGCCGCGATACATCGTGGGTTGAACGCCCCGCGTGAAAGGGAACTGACCAGGAAAATTTAATTGTTCGAGATAGTCTGCTTCAGGGTTTTGAGGAAGATAGAGGCGTTCAAGCTCAATGCCTGAAGAATTGGTAAAATGTTCTTTCATCTCCGGATCGCGGCCAAGCGATTTTGCGAGGGTTGTTTCCTGCCATTTTTTAAAGGCATCTTGAGTTTTAGAATCCGTCATAAAGTCTCCAGCTTAAAGCAGATTTTTAAATTTTATTCGCATGGACCTTTAAAAGGCTCCGAAACGATGGGACTGTCTAATCAATTCAAATCGTCAATTCAACGGCTTTTTCGTTTGAAAAAAGAGGGAAATGGGCTACGTAGCTCAGAAGATTGAGAGGTAAACATGTCTCTTCCCATTGGCAAAGCCACAGCAATTACGTTTAAAACACTCCCTTATATTTTTCTACGCTTCTTTGTTTATTTTCTGTTTGGTTTGGGTATTCTGCTTTATGGCCTTTTGGTTTATTTTGTCGGCCAAGCCGCTGCCCATTTGCATCAAAATGCAAGGGTTGTCGTTTGGATTTTAGGTTTTCTACTTTCCTTTCCGATTACGCGACTTCTTCGGGAATATGTTCTCTACATTATTAAAGCGGGTCATGTGGCAGTGATTGCGGAGCTTGCAACCGTAGGCCATTTGCCCGAGGGTGCAGGCCAAGTCGATTGGGGCCGCCAGCAGGTCACCAAGACTTTCAAAGAAGTTTCCGTCTTATTTGTGATGGATCGTTTGGTGGTGGGCGTTATTCGAAGTATTAATGGAATGATGCAACGAGTAGGGAGTTTGTTTTCGGGGATCCCAGGGATGGAGAGCATCACCAAGTTTGCGGGCTTGGTCTTGCGCTTTTCTTTGACTTATGTCGATGAAGCAATTTTAGCGCGAAATTTTAAGATGCAAAATGAATCCGTATGGGAATCTGCCAAAAAAGGTTTAGTGCTCTATGCGCAGAGTTGGCAGGAGATTCTCAAAACGGCGCTTTTTTTAGGAACTGTCGCTTTCTTTTCTTATCTCTTTTTAGTGATTTTGTTTTTGGTTCCCCTTTGGGGAATTTCGACGGCTTATCCACATTATCAATGGATATTTATTCTCGCTGCTTTTGTTTTCGCAGCGGTGCTGAAGTTGGCGTTTTTTGATCCTTGGGCCATGACGATTTTAATTTTGACTTATCTTGAAGCTACTGAGGGAAAAATTGCAGACCCAGCGTGGGAAGAAAAACTTCAAGGGCTCTCTTCTTCCTTCAAAAAGATTCGGGATAAGGCTTTGCAGGCTCCTCAAATTTAAACTATGCCTCACCGTTTACTCAATTCAGACGGTAGTTTTAATATTTACCACAAAAAAAATCAGGGTTTTGTTTTCTCTGATCTTTATCATTTTCTTCTTTCTTTAACTTGGCCCCGCTTGATTTTAGTTTTTATCGGTATTTTTCTTACCGCGCATTTTTTCTTTGCGTCGCTTTATTATCTTTGTGGGCCTTCGGGCTTGCAGGGATTAAATGCGCATGAAGGTTTTGATTTTTATCTCGACTGTTTTTTCTTTAGTGTGCAAACCTTGGCCACCATTGGTTACGGACATATCGCTCCGCGTGGATTTTGGCCGAATTTGCTGGTTACGTTCGAATCTTTTTTTGGGCTTTTTGGCTTGGCTTTGATGACTGGCCTTCTCTTTGCGCGTTTTTCTAGACCCAATGCCCGTGTGATTTTTAGCCGAGTCGCTCTTATGACTCAGTATCAAAATGAACCGGTGTGGATGTTTCGAATTGCCAATGAAAGAAGAAATCAAATCGTCGAAGCCAGAATTTCGGTGATTGTGGTGAAAGATGAAACCACAAGCGACGGAAGAACCTTTCGTAAAGTCCACAATATGCGATTGATTCGTGAAACCACGCCCATTTTTGCTTTAAGTTGGACTGTTGTGCACCCCATTAATTCTGAAAGTCCTCTGAATGGCTTAAGCGCAGAGGATTTAGAAAAGTGCAGCGCTGAGATTTTTGTCTCAGTTACCGGTATTGATGAAGTATTTTCGCAAACCATTCATGCCCGGTATTCTTATGTGGGCGCGGATATCCTCTGGAATAAACAATTCAAAGATGTGCTGATTCCTACAGAGCGTGGAATTGAAGTCGATCTCGCGCCTTTTCATCAGGTGGAGTAATTTTTTCTACTGTTGTTTCAGTGACTGCGAAAATTCTTCGTAAATAGTTTTGCGAAGTCCGAGAGTATAAACGTAAATTTTCTTTGAAGAAGAATCGATTCGATAAAGGACTCGATATTTTTTGATTCGAAGGGAATAAAATCCTAATAATTCTCGTTGAAGCGCTTTTCCAACCCAAGGGTTTTCGGCTAAATTTTCCAGAGCAGATTTTAAGAGAGGTTTGATTTGGGGAGAAAGTTTTGAGATTTTGTTTTTAGCTTCTTTTGAATAGCTTAGCTTCATTCACCGAATACCTCTTTGTGAGTGAAAGAGCGTCCAGCCTTAAAGTCTTCTGAAGATTTTTTTAAACTTTTGAGGAGATTTTGATCGCTTAAAATTTCAAGTGTTTCGATTAAACTTTCATATTCCTCGGTACTCATAAGAACCCCCGCAGCCAGGCCGTCTTTGGTGATAATTAGAGGATCCCGCTCACTTTGAACTTTTTTTAGAAGTTTCATCAAATTTTTTTTAACCGTTGTGACTGGAAGGATGTTTTTAGACAGTATCATAAAGACTCCTTTTAAAGGACCTTTAAAGGTACCTTAAAAAAAGCAGAAAATCAAGGGGTTTTTAAGGGAGCTTCGGTTCTGCAATCGTCGGATACGGGTTGCCGTTTAAGGCTTTCATAAAATTAACCAAATCCACTTTTTCTTGGGTTGTTAAATTCAATTTTCGGACAAGCGGATCTAAATAAGGGTTCGCCTCTCCGCCTTGATCGTAGAATTCGATTACTTCTTCTAAAGTTTTTTGAGAACCATCGTGCATGTAAGGTGCGTGGAGTGCCACGTCTCTTAAACCTGGTGTTTTAAAAGCGCCTTTGTCTTTTTCTTGTTTGGTTTGAGTATAGCGGCCTAGATCGGGTTCGAGTTTATTCATCCCCACACCTAAGTTGTGAAATTGACTATCCGAAAAAGTAGGGCCATTGTGGCAGGTGATGCACAGGGCTTTACCGAAAAATAAATCTTTTCCACGCTTTTCCGATTCGTTTAGCGCATTGGCATTACCTGCTACAAATTGATCGTATTTTGAATTTCCGGAAAGTACGGTGCGTTCAAAACTTCCAATCGCTTGGGCAATATTTTCTTTATTGGGCGGTGCACCAAATGCCTTTTGAAATAAGTCGACATAGGCGGGGATTTTTCGAATGCGTTCAACCACCACATCATGATTGGGATTTCCCATCTCCAGAGGATTAATCATAGGACCTAAGGCCTGCTCTTCTAAATTTTTTGCGCGGCCATCCCAAAACTGCAGGGCCATGTAGGTGGAGTTAATCGAGGTGGGTGCCCGGCGTGTGCCTTTTTGGCCTCGAATCCCAGTCGAAACCGGGCCTTTGTCGCTCCAACCTGTTTCGGGATTATGACAGCTGGCACAAGAAAGCGTGCCATCCAGCGAAATGCGTTTATCAAAATAAAGCAAATGACCGAGCATGACTTTCTCAGGCGTGAGCGGATTTTCCGGAGGAATTTTTAAATCTTCGGAGAGTCCGAGAGGCACCTTAATGAAAGGGGCGTCTTTCGCGGGTTTGCCTTGAGCGTTTTCGGAATAAGAGAGGGTGTTGGAGGGGTTGGGTTTACTGCAAGAAGTGAGAGTTAAAAATAATACGTAGATTATGAATATTTTTTTCATGGATTTTTTATCTCTTTCTCATTTTCTTCAGTTGGTTTTGTGTCAATTTTATAACGTTGGACTTTTTGAGTTTTATTAAATTTAGAAAAATGGGAAGTTTGACTTCTCGCGCTTCGGATTTAAATTTTGGAACTTTCTTTTTCATAAAGCTTCCGCGTGCACCAAGCATTTAAAGTAATATTTTAAAGGATTTCTTATTGACGCGATAAACTTTGAAATCCTTGTCAAAACTGATAATTGCCAGAATATTTTCTTTCTGAGCCAAAGAAACTAGGCTTGCATCGGAGAAGTCCATAGGTAGGTCTGAATATTTTTGCATTAATCGAGATATCTCTGGCAAATCCTCTTCTTCTAAAGAAGTAATTCGGAGACCTCCTTTTTCAATCCATTCCAAGAAATCGAAGGGAGCTTTCTGATTGAAGTCAAGCATATGCATCACTTCGGTAAGCACTGGCCATGTCGTTAAGAGAGGAGATGTTATTTTTTTGAGAATGCCGACGCTCAGTTCATGGTAAGCGTCATCTCGATCAAAGAGAGCAATGAGGGGGCCTGCATCAATGAGAACGGGCATGTTTTTCACGGAGCTTTTTCCTCAGCAAATTTTTATATTGGGTGGAAAGATTTCTTTGGCCACTTCCCGTTTTTCCAAAAAGGTCTTTTCCGACTTCATAGGAGGAAGAACTCTGCTGCTGTTGGCTGAAATAAATTCTTAAGCTTTCCTTAATAATTTCAGATTTGCTCCGCAGCGTTTTTTTGCACAAGGCATTGAGTTTTTTTTCAAGAGAAGCTTCCAATCTTACGGTAATCATAAACACCTCAATTGTAATACAATAAGTATTACAATTATATGTTGTTGTCAAGCCAGTAATTGCCTATTTATTTCTTAAGACTATGGTTTTTTAACAAAATAAAAAGGCATCCCTATCAAGGGGATGCCTTTGTGATTAAGTTTTATGTTTTTAGATGTTACTTACGGACGCACATTCACAGTGACGTCAAATACGCGGTCTTCTCCGGCTGCAAGTGCTGGCAAACCTCTCATGATAGAGCTGCGCAGATCCCTTTCGAGTTGAGGCCTTACACTGGCAGGCAGTTCTTCTAATCGGCCACTTACTCGTACATTCGCAGTGTGACCATCGGCGCTATAATGTACTCGAAACGTAAAGCTCATTTCGGGCAAAGCTTCTGAGTTAGCGGGAAGGCTTCGAGCGGTGCGTCGGTAGAGAGTGCTTACAAGATTAGCAACTGTCCCAGATATTCCCGCTCTTGCATAAGAGTTGCTGGGAAATGCTTGAGTTCTAAAATTAGGAATCGTCATCCCAAATCGTAGCGTAGGTAAAGGTGCTGGCCCTGCGGCGGGTGCTCGTCCTGTTACATGTAATTCTTCTCCTGCCCTAACCCGTCTACCGGTTGTCGGTGGTGGTGGAGGAGGTGGCGGTGGTGGTGCCACTGCCACTGCTGCAGGCTGCACAGGTTGAGAAGGAGGTAGTGGAGCGGGAGCAGGTGCTTCCGCAACTGGCTCATTCGAACTCACTCTTACGGTAATCGGATAATGGGGTTGATCCACCAATGGAGGAACAATATTCGCTACATTTCGGCCTAAGGCAGTTCCAACATTCCGCTCATGAAGGGCACGATTTCGGCCCGCGCCATGGTCAACTTCGGTTAAACGAACCGTTGCTTGATTCGCGCTGGTATAGGTGACTTCTACGGTCCAATGACTTGCACCTGTGCGACCCAGAGTGCGGTTTAAATTCGTTCTTAAAAGACTTTCTGCAGCACCTTCACTATGTGCGGGTTCACCGGTTGCGCCAATGTTTGGGAAAGAACGAATGGCTGGAGGAAGTGCGGCTGTGGGTGCGGGATCCGTCACTCTTACTCCCGCGGCTAAAGGGGCTGGGGATGGTTCAGTGGGTGGAGGAGACGGTGGAGTAGGGGCAGGTGGGGGAGTAACTCCGCCTCCTTGCCTAAAACTACCCGTCGCGACATGAGGAAAACGAGTGCTTAAAGCCGATCTCCAGGCTCCCGCAATATTGTCAAATGCGGCGTGCTGAGCGGGAGGGAGGGGAATTTGGGTGCCATGGCCATCGTCCCGAGTTCTATTAAATCCATCGCGCCGTAAGCTTTCGGCTTCGCTATATAGTTGTTCTGCTTCAGCAAATGCAGCCGCTCGAACTCCTGGATCGGTTGCCCGATAAGCTCTCAACAGTGCTACCGCGGCATCGTGTGTTTTAGTGGAAATAGTTCTGAGTTCGGCGCGGATAGAAGAAGGTAACGAAGTATTTGTTACAAAACTGTGATCTCTCTGTGCGGCAGGGGAATTCGGTTGGACTAATGGAGTTAAACGTCGAATGTTGGCTGCTGTTTGCTCAGCCTCCTGCCTTGCGGCCTCTCGTGTTTCCGTATCTGTTGATGCGCCAATAGCATCACTATCCAAGTCCCCCAGTATATCTTCAGCCGGCGGCTGAGAAGGGGGTGGCGCAGGTTGCGGAGCGGGTTCGGGTGCAGGAGGTGGAGGTGCTGGTCTCACCGGAGGTGCAGATGGAGGTGGCGGTTGAGCGGGTTGTGAACCTACAACGGGAGGTGTGATAGGTCTTGGCGTTTCTCCTGGCCTTGCTGCTGTTGGAACGACTACTCCTGCAGGAACAACAGGTGCATTCTGTGCCGGGGTTCTAGTTCCTACTCGGTCAAGTAGTTCTAAAGCCCTTGCCTCTGCGGGAGTAAGTGGACGAGCAGGAGTTCCATTTCCGACTCTTGCCAATAAATCATCAATACTTGGCGCTTGTCCTGTGGAAGGTCGAGACCTTATCACTGGTTGTGGGCCGAGGGGTGGAGTGGGAGCTTGTGCGACAACTACTCCAGGTGCTTGGCCCGCTGGTGCTTGGGCGACTACGGTAGTCCTTGGTAAAACAACTTCGGTGGCAGGCTCTTCTCCAGGTGTTGGTGCAGGAGTTGGAGCCGGCGGAGCTGCTTCAGGCGCACGGGCTACCATTGTAGGTGCTTCGGGTGCTGGTCGCACCACCGAGGCGGGTAATTGTGGGAGTTGAACTTGGGCAACTTGGGTTCCCTGCGGAATTCTACCATTCACTTGTTGAAGACGCGTAAATAAAGGGGTGGTGAGTCGACCACGCTCTTGAGGGTTTGGCCATCTTAAATGACTTAAGACTTCACGAGCGGCATTCGCATAGGCCAAGGCTCTTTCGGGGTTGCCACTATTTTGGGCACGTTCAGCCTGATACACTAAATTTCGTTCTACGAAGGCGACGACTTGAACAGGATCAGCGTTAGGCGGAACTGTGATTGTATTTGCGGGTTGAATAGGAGGAGCAACGGCCACACTGGCTCCCGGCGCTTCAGGGATTACACCCCGGCCAGTAGGAGGAGGTGTTGGAGCTGTCTCGGGTGGCGGTGGTGCAGAGGGTCTTGCAGCAACTGCTGCGTTATCTGCGTCTACACCTTGCATAGGGGCGGCTTCTGTTAAGCGTTGGGTATATCTATCGACTTCCCCCCCACGCCCAAGTGCTATTAATAAAGGAGCAATGTGATCGGTAATGATACTACGTGCATTTCCTGCATTGGTGGCATTGATATGATCAAGCGCCACATTAAATCGTCTTTCATATTGTCCTAAAGTTCTTCCGCGTAATTGTGATACTTGAGCGGTCCTTGCCTGAACATCTTCTCCAAATCTACTTAACCTCTCTAAAGCAGCCTCCGCTCGGGTTAGTGCAGCTTGGGCTTGATCGGGATGCCGCGTGGTTAAAGAATTTCTTGCGGTAGTGATTGAAGTAGTGAAGTCTCGAGTGGCGAGCGCGATTTCCTGACGATTGTCGGGTTGGGCCACAGGAGCCTCTGGAGCGGGTGCGTGTTGAGTAGCCCAGTCGCGCCGAGCAGTAGCCACTCGGTGTCTTAAACCTGCGACATACGTTTCTGAACCGTGAATTCCGGTTAAAGTTCGGTTGGCTTGGTCAAATAATCCATTGGCTGTGCTCGAGTCGGTTGCATTTCTCGCTTGAGCGAGTAATCCATTGAATTGTTCGGTAGCTTGAGCATTTTGAATTCTTGTCTCCAGAGCGGCGATTTGACGAGGAAGAGTGCTTCGTTGTCCTGCTGGTAAAGCATTCATTTCGGTTCGCGCTGCCGCTAATAAAGCTTCGGCAGTTGCGCGGTCGCCTTGAGTTAAAGAAGCTCGCGCATTTCTTAAAATACCGGCCACGGGAGCTGCAGGATTGAAAAGAGGAATGGCGCGATCTGCTGCAGTCAGCCTAGAAGGAGCTAAAGGACGTCGGGCCATAGGATTGGCTGCGGGACCTTCAGTGGGACGCGCTGGCTCTCGAGGCGTTGGGGGATCTCTCCGAGCCACCGCCCTGGGAGGCGGGGCCGGGTGTCGAGGATTTACATCAGGCATCGGATGGGCCCGTAAAAAATCTCCGTGAGCGGTAGTCAGAGCTAAAGCCAAAGGCTCTCGGGCTGTATCCCCTGCAGAATAGCGATCTAGCAAAGCATTGGCACGTGCAAATAAACGAGTTGCTTGCTCAGGGTTACGTGTGCGGCCTGCTTGTGCAACTAATCGTTGAAAACGAATGGTGCGGTCTGCTCGAGCATGTGCTCTCATCAGACCCGCTAAAATTTGTCGATCTTGAGGATGCTGACGATTTGCGCTTTGCCGCAAAGTTCTAAAATCACGTGTAGCTTGGGCTAAAGTAGTTCTTGCTTGAGTTAAGTGTCCGCTCGATGCCTGTCCAACCGCGATTTCAAAAGTGTTTCTTAATTGGCCAATTTCACTTCGGCGATGAACGGCGGTAAGACGAGAAACTCCCGGAGCTCCTTGAATGCTCGCTAAAAAAGTTCTTTGCTGGGCCGGCGCCGTAGGTTGAGGATGGCGTTGGGTAGGAGAGGGAGTAGGGTAAAGTTGGATCGCGCCTTCTTCTAAGCGTTGTTGAAGGGAGGCAAATTGGCCTGTGCGAAACGTGTCATGGCCTGCCGAAGGTTCACGGTGTTCGAGTTCTCGTTGCGCATGAACAGCGCGATTAAAGGCATCGCGAGCCCGTTCTAAATTTGCTCTTAAACTTGCTGGAGTGCTTTGAGGATTTGCATGACGGAAATAACTCAACTCCATTTCTGCAGTGTGAAGCTGTTCGCCGATTTGGTCCTTAATTGCCGCGACAGTAATTTGGCGTTGTTCCGGAGTCATGGTTCGCGTTTGCAAAGCGGTGAGATTGTCGTGGGTAATGTCATTAAAATGATCCGCACCAAAAATCCGATTATGAACACGCTGAAAGTTTCGGTCGCTATTAAATTGAGCGATTCTTTGAGTAGTTTCTCGGGGGAGATGCACACGGGAATCAGAGCTTGTAAGTTCTCGTTGGAGAGAATCGATGTGGTCTAATAAATTTTGACAAATGGTCGCATCGCGTTGAAGTGCCGGACGTTGAGCATCGGGAATTTCGCCATGTCCCGCAGCTCTAGTAAGCGCAGCTCGGCGTTGCTGAAGCTCGTTCATAAGAATTTGAAGCGCTTCCCGGCGTGTTTCAACCGTTACAGTATGGCGGTGGTTTCGAGCTCCTTCTACAACTTGGGTTGGATAAGAAAGACGTACATGGCCTTCGGCATCAATGTTCAGGGTGATTTTTCGATCCGGATGAGCTGAATCGGTATAAGTTCGAGTAAGTTGTTCAGGAATACCATCGCGATTTATATCAACTTGAGATGTTCCAGTAGGTCGAAAAGTCATAAAAACTCCTTAAAGTTAGATAAACTCCACCCTATGGTAGCATTATCGGCAGTTCAAGGAGTAAAGTTTCGTAATTTAAAGCGAAAAACTGGAGTGGGGGTGATAAAGTTGTTAAGAAATGACAAGGGGTGTCAAAAGCAAATTATTCTTTTTGATAGGGTAAATAGATGTTGGAAGGGGTTATAGAACTATGATAATTTTAAAGAAGGGATAAAATTATGAAATTTTCAGCTTTAATTACCAAAGAAGAAAACTGGTATATTGCTCGATGCCCAGAACTCAATGTGACTACGCAGGGTGAAACTTTCGAAGAGGCTAAAAGTAATTTGGCGGAAGCGGTAGAGGTTTATTTAGAAAGTTTTGGGGAAGAAGATCTTTCCAGTTTTGAAACCGACCCTATTTGGACCACCATTGAGGTTTCTCCTCATGTCTAGATTACCTGTCCTCTCAGGTAAAGAATTAATCAAAATTTTAAAGAACCATGGATTTGAAGAAGTACGACAAAAGGGCAGCCATGTTTCATTACAAAAAATTACGCCCGAACGTACTTTTCGCACTGTAGTCCCTTTGCATCGGGATCTGGCGAAGGGCACTCTGAGAGATATTTTGAATCAATGTGGATTAACGAAAGAAGATTTAATCTAAGCTTGAATCTTGAGATCCGTTTGAATCGCCTGCAATGACAATCAGTGGTACTGATGCCCATCTAGCATAATTTTTTGTGAGGATTTAATTAAAAAACCCATTGTTTTTCGAAAAAAAATAAGCGTATAAGTCAGCGTTTATTCAAATTACTTTAAGGAGACTCTATGGCGGTTCCCGCACATCAGGCCTTTGCGATTGGAAAATATTTATTTAAACAGAAAATTTTAAGGCGAAAACGCTATCCTTTGAATTTAATGCTTGAGCCGCTTTTTCGTTGTAACCTCGCGTGTCCGGGCTGTGGGAAGATTCAATACCCCGACGAGGTCTTGAAAAAACATTTATCCGTCGAACAAGCCTTGCAAGCTGCCGAAGACTGCGGCGCGCCGATGGTCACGATTCCGGGGGGTGAACCGCTCATCCATCCTCAGATTGAAAAAATCGTTGAAGGGCTGCTGGCTCAAAAACGTTATGTGATTGTGTGCACCAATGCACTCTTGCTCGAAAGAAGTTTGCATAAATTCAGACCCGATAAACGCCTCACATTTAGTGTGCACATGGATGGTCACGGAGAGCATCACGATAAATGCGTGGATCGCCCCGGCACCTACGATATCGCCGTCAAAGCCATCAAGGCCGCGGTTGATAAAGGTTTTCGCGTGATTACAAATACGACTGTTTTTGAAGGCGCCACGCTCGAAAATTTAAGTGCCTTGTTTGACCACATGACAGAGCTCGGAGTTGAGGGTTTTAGCATTGCCCCCGGCTACAGCTACGAAAAAGCGCCCGATCAAGATCATTTTCTCTCGCGCAAACGTACACGTGATTTCTTCAAAAAATTACTCGATTATAAACGCGACCATAAGAAAAAATGGAATTTCAATAATAGCCCTTTCTATATGGATTTCTTGGAGGGCAAACGCGATTACGAATGTACTCCTTGGGGAATGCCCGCCTACAACGTGTTTGGTTGGCAAAAACCCTGTTACCTACTCACCAATGAAGGGTATGCCAAAACATTCAATGAATACATGGAACATACCGAATTTGAAAAGTATGGTACCGGCTCCGGAAACCCCAAATGCGCCAATTGCATGACCCATTGCGGTTATGAACCCACTGCGGTGACCGATGGTTTGTCGAGCGTGGGGAAAATGATCTCCATGGCCAAAGCGGTTTAGGCTCATTTAACCCGTCACGCAACTTTCCCTCCCAAATGGCGATAATAAGAGTCAGCGGCATAGCCCGCGACTTATGACTCTACGCCTTGTTTCCAATCAAAACGGAGTGCATGTTTACGAAAATGGGGTTCAGATTGTAGCTAATCCGGAGGGCCACATTGATTTGCCTGCATTCTCCAATCCAGAAAACCTTCGGGCATTAGTGGCCGATTTTACTTTTCGTTTGGATGAAGCGGCTGCGCATCAAAATCGGATTTCGCTTACTGAACGTTTTTCGCTCTATGAACTTGAAAATTATTTGTCGGCAGCCCTGGAGCGTAGAAATTGCCCGGCGGATTTGCAGCCTGAAATAGAAGCTGCGCTAGCACGGTTTCATCAAACTACTCTTTCCTTCAACTATGCCGAAACTAATTCTTTAGAGCTTTTTCGCTCCTTAACTCAGGGGCGACCCGTATCGTCGGGAGAGTTTCAAAGTACTTTGAATCGGAATTTATTAAGGAGATTTTCACTTCAAGCACTCACTCGGGCACAAGAACTCTTCGAACAAGCTCAAGCCTCTCCAAGCTCTGCCGAAAAGAGACAACTTTATTTACAGGCTTTTCGCTACTATGAAAGGGCCTGCTTATTGGAAAGAACCCTGAGTTCGGGAAGTGCTTTGCGAGCCCAAATGCAAACTGTTTATGATGAATTAGGGGGAGTAAATGAACTCCCCAATGAAATCCGCAATGCTCTTACTCCCCCTGAGGTCTTGTTTACGCCCACCTCTTTTGATTTTACAGACCCCCAATTGATTCGCATTCGCCTAGGCATGTTAAGATTTTCAATTCAAGTGGCGTACTTTATTTTTGCCCAAGGAAGTAAGAGGGGTGCTCTTGAGTTACTTGATCAAGCGCTGCAAGAAGTAAGGCGTTGCATAGCTGGTGGTCCTGGCCGTAATTTTCTAAGATTAAATGATTCGAATCGTCCTGCATTTTTAACAGACTTGGCCGAACTCACTCGGGAGATCCAAGAGGCTAAAACCTTTGTTGCCGCTCGAAGCTCTTTGCCAAACGCGAGAGAGTTTTTTGCAGGCTTTTTAAGCGCCCTACAGGTTATGAGTGGATCGGATCTTCCCCATTCTACCTTCATGTTACCCCAATGGCTTATAACTAATTCTTACTTCGCTGGGTCTCTCCTCATGGCTTATACCCTTCATCACTCCAACCCCGAAGCACACCCGATGTCTCAAGGGTGGGAAGAGGTGATGCGGCTATTTTTAGAATCAGGGCCCGAGATTCACTTTCAAGTGGAGCCTATTGTACTGCTCGCCCGTCAAAATCCTCAAGTCCTTCGAGTGCTGGCCCATAGTTGGCCAATCATTCGCAGAATATTTCGAGATTTAAGTCCTGAAGGGCAGCGCGAATTGTGGAGTCTTTTGCGCCATAGTGAATGGATGCAAGGTTTAGATATTCCAGCACGTTATTTAGAAACTTATGAGGCTTACACCAATTTATTGAGACGAAATGGTTTTGAAGAAGAAAATTTGCATGTGCAATCATTAGATTTATTAGCGCGCATGGCCTACCAACGCGAAAATTTAGAAAATTTAGGGCGAGATCGGCCTCTCGTGTTAATTAACATTACTCGCCAGGCGGATCACAATCGAGGATTTCAGGCAGGTTATCAAGTTCAATTAGTTCCCAGCTTTTACTATTCGGGTTTATTTGATGTGGTTTTTATTCCGGTTTCAAGTGATGAAGAGATATTGAATTCGGTCGAGGAAGTAGGACGTCGAAGCTTTAGACATCGAGTTGATAAATGGGTTCGCGGAGCACACGGGACTGCGACTTCTCAGAGATATGGAAGCGGACAAAGTAATAGAGACCTCTTTGATACTCGCGATTTTGGTCCGGGGTATGCTCGGATTCTTCCATACCTGGCACCTAATATCGAAATCATCAACGATAGCTGTTCGAATGGGGCAGGTGCTGAAAATGACCCGGATAATTTTGCGAATTCGGAAGCACGATTCTTACGAGAAAATCATCAACCAGGATTTCGTATTTTGAGTTTTACGCGAGACGACACGAT
>CAYWGE010000010.1:0-8231 GCA_964457215.1 uncultured Pseudomonadota bacterium | reverse complement strand
GTACCACTACTTTAAGACTGGGTCGCGGAAATGATCCTTACGTCATTGATGAAAGGACAAATTAAGTCTTTTCGTTAGATTCCACCCTTCCTTCGTCAAAAATCTGCCTGATTTCATCAAATTTTAACAAGTTTTTCACGCGTATCTTATTGATATAAAATGATTTTACTGTTTTTGATCGCTGGAACAGCGTTTGCATTTCCAATGCCTGGGGCAAGGAGTTGGATATGCAAAAATACCGTTTTCTTTTAAAAGCACTTATTTTGCTTGGTTCTTTTCTTTTTCCAGCTCTTGCCTTCGCGGAAGATTGCGGAGTGGAATTTACCTGCCACGAAGCTCTCGTGAAGTTCGATAAACGAGCAGACGAAAGTCAAATTCAAGCGGTGTTTAACACCGTTCAGGCGGCTCCTCTCAAATACTACGATTCAATCCGTGTTTATTTTGTTCAATTCCAGAAAAATTCTCCGGACACGTTGACGCAGGTTGCTGAACTTCGAAATCAACCCAATGTCATTATGGCTGCTCCGAATTCGCGTGTGACGGCCGATAGTTTGCCGAACGATCCTTATTTTGGCGATTTGTGGGGATTGCAAAATACCGGACAATCGGGAGGAACCGCGGGAGTGGATATTGGGGTGGTGAATGTGTGGGAGACGCGTACCGATGCCTCGTCCATGTTAGTGGCCGTGATTGATACGGGTATTGATTACAATCATCCGGATTTAGCAGCGAATATTTGGACTAATCCCGGCGAAATTCCCAATAATGGAATCGATGATGATAATAACGGTTATGTCGATGACGTGCATGGTTATGACTTTGTGAATAACGATGGCGATCCGATGGATGATCATTATCATGGCACACATGTAGCCGGCACAATTGGTGCAGTCGGAAACAATGGTTTGGGAGTGACCGGAGTTGCCTGGACTGCTCAAATCATGGCCGTGAAATTTTTAAATTCAAATGGATCGGGTTATATTTCGGATGCGACTGAGGCCATCAACTACGCGGTCGCCAATGGTGCAAAAATTTTGAACAACAGTTGGGGCGGCGGAGGCGTGGATGCGGGCTTGCTCGCTTCAATTACCGCGGCCGATAATGCTGGTGTTATTTTTGTGGCAGCTGCTGGAAATAGTGGTGTGGACGCCGATGTGAGTCCGATGTATCCGGCGGCTTATTCCGTTGGAAATATTATTTCAGTCGCTGCCATTGATCGAAATGATGCTTTGGCTTATTACTCTAACTTTGGCGCTTCGAGCGTCGATTTAGGGGCTCCCGGTTCATCGATCTTGAGTACTTATCCCAATGCCTCTTATGCTTCTCTCTCAGGCACGTCCATGGCGACTCCGCATGTGACGGGAGCTTGTGCGCTCTTGTGGGCCCAGTATCCTTCGCTAACTCACCGTCAAGTGATTGATCTAGTTCTTCAAGGAGTCACTGCAAAATCTTATCTTTCGGGCAAATCCGTAACAGGCGGAATTCTAGATGTAGCGACTTCTCTTTATTTGGGCGATCCTGCTTTGAATCAAGCTCCCATTGCCAGTGCGGGGGGTAATCAAACAATCGACGTGAATCATCTGGTGACTTTGAATGGAAGTGCTAGTGATAACGAAGGGGATCGATTAACTTATAGTTGGTCTTTATCTAAACCCGGTGGAAGCTCTGCAAGTTTAAGCAGCACCAGCGCGCAAGCACCTACTTTTACTCCCGATGTCGTAGGCACTTATACGGCAACTTTAACGGTGAGCGATGCCTACCATTCTTCTGTCCCGAAAACAGCGACCGTGACGGTTACAGAAGATGTAACAGCACCGGTGGTCGTGATTCATGTAGGAACAGGAAGTAATGCAAACACCGGAGGAAATGTTAAAACAGGTCAAGCAGTCGTGTTGGATGCAGCTTCGAGTCGAGACGATGCAGTCAGCGCATCGGTCACTCTAACCTACGAATGGAATATGGTTTCTCAGCCTTCAGGAGCTGCGGTGACGATTCAAAACTCTACGCAGAGCCAAGCGAGTTTTACTCCCACCGTGAATGGTACTTACACTGTGAGTTTAACGGTAAGTGATGGTCATAATGAAAGTACGGGAGAAGTTTTAGTGACGGCAGCGGAAAGTTTTGACAATGCAGACGACGGAAATACAGGGGGCTGTAATGTGCATGGAAATGGGCCTAATCCTTGGGGACTCGCGCTGTTCTTATTCTTGCCCTGGGTGGCTTTAAGACGCGTAAAAAATTCTTAATCTTCCATCTTGATCACGAACTCGTCTAGATCCCAGGCGAGTTCTGTGCTCTTGAATACTTCTTGAGCTTCCTTTAACAAAAATTTTGAATTCTGATAACGCGGGCTAATGTGCGTGAGTAAAAGCTTTTTAGCGCGTGCTGCTAAGGCAACCATTGCCGCTTGATTAGTGGTAGAATGTCCCCATTGATCCATTTCATGCTCGAGTGTTTTATCAAAAGTTGCCTCATGAATTAAAAGATCTACTTCGGTGGCAAGCTCAATATCCCCTGCGCAGGGTTTTGTATCGAGGCAATAGGCGACAGATCTACCTCGTCGCTCGGGCCCTACAATTTCTTTAGCGCTTACTTTTTTTCCATTCGGAAGCACGACATCTTCACCTTTGACTAATTTTCCACGAATAGGGCCAAAGGGAATTCCTAGCTCTTGAGCCTTTTTTTCATCGAAATGACCGGGTTTGTTTTTTTCACGAAACACATATCCCCAACATTCGATCACATGATCGAGTGGCCTCGTTTCAATTTTGTAGAGAGGAGTCTCATGCAGAATGCCGGACTGTTGAATCTCAACCACTTCTAAGGGAAAGGGAACCCAGAGATTTCGCACTTCTTGCAAGGCGCGAAGATATTTTCGAATTCCGCGAGGGCCAAAGACTTTTAAGGGTTCGGTTCGGCCAGAAAGCGCCATGGTTCCTATTAGTCCGGGGAGTCCATTCACGTGGTCGCCATGGAGATGCCCAATGCAAATGACTTGCAAATTCATCCAACGCAAGGGCGAGCGAGTCAGCTGCACTTGGGTGCCTTCGCCGCAATCAAAAAGAAACATTTCGCCTTCGTAGTCCAACGCTACGGCCGAAGCAGAGCGTTCGAGGGTGGGGCGACCAGCACTAGTTCCTAATGTGACAATTCTCATAGAATTTTACGAATGCTCAAAAGCTTTGAGCCTTTCATCGGTAAGGATGAATTTTCCAATATACGTTATTTATTTTTCTTGCTTCAGGGAGAGCCCTTTCACTATAAGCCTCACTGGTATGTCAACCCCAAACCGTCTACAAACTCATTGGCAAGAGCTCAAGCCTCTTTTGCTGAAAGAATGGCCTAAGCTCACCGATTCTGATCTGGAATACACGAGCGGAGAGTTTGATCGCTTGGTAGAAGTGATTAAACAACGCTACGATGGCCCGGTTTATACGGTTTCCGAAGAAGTGATTCGTTACGTGGTTTTAAAGATGTTGCAGAAAGTCGAAGATTAATTCTTAGGCAGATGCGGTTAGACCTCTTCACCCCCCACCAAAATTTTTTCAATCTGATGAGGCCCAGACTTTGTGAGAAGATGAGTATATAAATCTTCGGTTGGGGTTTCTTTGAGTGCAATCACCAGAAAATCCGCTAACTTCCCTTTTTCTAAAGAACCGATCTCTTTTGCTAAACCTAAATTATAAGCACCTCCCAAAGTGGCCATCTTGAAAATTTCTTCGGCTTGAATGGGTTCTGTTTCTGTCGAATGGATTTTTAGGGTTTCTTTCATTTCATCCCAGATCGAAAAATGTGAATTGCAGGCTTTCATTTCACTCCCAAACCCAACCGGAATTTTATGGGAGAGAATTTTTCGAAGAGGGAAAGCGCCTAATTTTAACGTTTGATTGGAAATCGGCGTATAAACAATGCTCGAACCTGAGTTCGCAATCAACGCCAAATCGGTAGGACCTAAATGCACACAGCCCACGAGAGCGGGTTTGATTTGAAGAAAATCGATCGAATGTAAGTATTGGATCGGCGTTTTTTGATGAGGAGGCGGTAATGATTCTCCCCAACCAATATAAGGAAATAAAAGATTGGCGATATCGCCTTTTGAATCGTAGAAAAATTCCATTTCTGCAAAGCTTTGACTGCAATGAATTTGCAGGGAGGTGCCTAATTGCTTTAAGTGCTGATAGAAAATTTTTAAGAGATTTTTCGATAAAGTGTAAGGCGCAAAAGGGCCTAAACCCGCACGAATTTTTGGATGATCGGCCGCTAAAATTTCATCGACAAAGGCTAAGGCAAGTTCAAAGCGTTCTTGAGAAGTTTTGCGGCTTAGATTCATTACTTCGGGATAGGTCATCACACGAAGTTTAGAAGCTTCGTAGCAATTAAAAGCGCCTTCATAACTTGTAAAATCCCCCAACGTAGTCACTCCGCTTTTTTGGATTGATTTGAGTCCTTCTTGAATGGCTGCTCTTTTTTCTTCGGGTTTGAGGGATTCTTGGTATTCTGAAAGATGAATCAACCAACGCACAAAATTAGGTTCGCCCGAAAGATCTTCAAAATCTAAAGCATTATAACTCGGAGCGTGACAAAGTTCTAAGTGGAGGTGAGCATTGATTAAACCCGGAAGAAGGACGGCATCTCCACAATCGACTATTTCTGCTTTGGGGTATTTTTCTAAAAGTTTTTCCTTTTTTCCAATTTCTCGAATTCGATCTTTGTGAACCAAGAGGGCAGCATCTTGCAGAGGTTCTGAGCTAATGGGGAGTATGTGTTTTGCGAGATAGAGTTTCATGAGAGAGCAGTTCCTAGAACAAATTTTTGAAAAGCTTTCAAATTGCTACTTTTTCTTTATAGAGTTACCCAAAGCATATTTACCGCTTGAAACCTTTTCAAAAATTCATTCTAGGAACTTTTAAGGGGTTAAAGACGAATTATCAATCAACCGAGTCTTCCCAATTTTAACTGCCACTAAGTATCGTGCAGGTGGCTTTAAGAGATCAAGTTTTTTTAGAGACACCGCATCCACAATTTCAAGATAATCGATAGTATCGACTTCGGTTTCAACTAGTTTGCGGGCTTGCTGGAGTAGGATTGATACTTTATTTTCTTTTTGACTTAGTTTTTTTAATAATTGAATCGATTGCCAAAGCACTAAGGCTCGTTTTTTTTCGGATTCACTCAAGTAAACATTCCGAGAAGAGAGTGCCAACCCTTCGCTACTGCGAATAATCGGCGCACCCACAATTTCGATATTCAGATTGAGATCGCTTGCCATTTGCCGGATTAAGGCGAGTTGCTGGTAATCTTTTTCTCCAAATACGCTCAGATCGGGTTGGACGATATTAAAAAGTTTCAAAACGACAGTCGCCACTCCGTTGAAATGGCCCGGGCGCTGTTTGCCACACAAATCTTGAGTGATTTGAGAAAGGTGAATGTTTGTTTGAAAACCTTTGGGATACATCTGTTCGGGAGTAGGTAAAAAAACAAAATCGCAACCCGCTTTTTGAAGTTTTTCGAGATCTCCTTTTTCATCGCGCGGATAGCGCGATAAATCTTCGGTGGGACCAAATTGGGTGGGGTTCACAAAGATACTGGCGCCCACCACGTCTGTTTTTTTTTGAGCGAGCTCAACTAAGGAGAGATGCCCTTCGTGCAAGTATCCCATGGTCGGGACGAAGCCGATGCGTTTACCATTCTGCTTCAGCTTCAAACTGAAGGCCTGCATCTCTTGAGGGGAGTGAAGAATTTGCATCTAAAAGCTTTCCTCTTCACTCGGAAAATTTCCGTTTTCCACATCTTGAATATAATTTCGAATGGCGTTGGTGCCAATTTCGGCCAGATTGGCGTAGCGCCGTACAAACTTAGGAGTAAAATCTTGGTAAGCACCGAGTAAATCGTAAATCACCAGCACTTGCCCATCGCAATGTTTTCCCGAGCCGATTCCAATGGTAGGGATTTTAAGCGAATGCGTAATTTTTTCAGCTAAGCGCGAAGGGGTTCCTTCGAGCACAATCGCGTAGGCACCAGCTTTTTCTAAGGCCTTGGCATCTTTTAAAATTTGTTTTTCACTCTGAGCCGTTTTACCTTGAACTTTATAGCCACCCATTAAATGCACATGCATGGGCTTTAGGCCGATATGGCCCATTACCGGGATACCCAGCTCTGTTAAGCGTTTCACCGTAGGAGCAATTTCTTCTCCCCCTTCTAATTTCACCGCTTCTGCTTTTCCTTGCTTCAGAACTTTCCCGCAGTTTTTCACCGCTTCCTCGATCGAAGCTTGATAAGTCATGAAAGGCATGTCGCAGACCAAGTGCGCTGATTTTAAACCCTTAGCCACGCAATGGCTGTGATAGATCATGTGATCGAGGGTTACTCCTAAGGTATTCTTTCGCCCTTGAACCACCATGCCTAAGGAATCGCCCACCAGCACAATATCGATACCCGCTTCATCGGCTAAACGCGCAAAGGTGTAATCGTAGGCGGTCAACATCGAAATTTTTAGGCCCTGGTTTTTCTTTTTGAGTAATGTGGGAATCGTGATTTTCATTTTGAGCTAATCGAAACGTAATGTTTCTCGAGTTTTTGTTTTTTCATTAAAAGAATTTCGTTAAGCAAATTTTTGTAATCGGCCGGTTGCTCCACAAAATCAATTTCCGAGCAGTTCACCACCAGTAATGGCGTTTCGGTGTAATTAAAGAAAAAATGATTATAAGCTTGAGCTAAGTTTTCTAGGTAATCCAAGTCAATATGCTTTTCGTAATTGATTTTACGTTTTCGAATGCGTTCTTTAAGCACATCCACCGAGGCTTGAAGAAAAATGACTAAATCAGGTTTGAGGATGCGTGCATCTAAAAGGCTATAAATCGATTCGTAAAGATTGATTTCTTCATCGGAGAGATTCAAGGTCGCAAAGACTCGGTCTTTTGCGAAGATATAATCGGAGACAATTCCTTGTTGAAAAAGTTCTTGTTGGGCGAGTTCCTTTTGCTGTTGGTAGCGCGAGAGTAAAAAGAAAAGTTGGGTTTGAAAGGCGTATTGTTTCTTGTTTTTGTAAAACTCGGCCAAGAATGGATTATTTTCGGGTTCTTCTAAAACACGCCGAAACTTAAACTCTTCGGCGAGTAAGCTCGTGAGTGTGGTTTTTCCCACCCCAATGGGGCCTTCGATTGCAATGTATTGCAGGTTTTTAATCATTGTTTTGTTGAAAACTTTAGGGGTGAATTTTTGTTTTTCAAAAACTCGCAAATTCTGGATCGTCATCGATTACGGTCGAACGTGTTCTAAGGGAATCCTGTTCGATGACGATTATTAAGGAATGCTCAAACACTTTGAAAAACAAAAATTCACCCCTAAAGTTTTCCTATAATTCTTTCTAACACAGCCAAATTAATCTCGTCTACATTCAAGAATTTGCGCTAATTTAGCGAAATTTTCCAGCCCCACAGATTCGGCTCTTTGTTTGGCTTCAATACCCGCTTGCTTCATAAAAGACTCTAACTCGACTTTCGAATACTGGGGTAAAAAATTCTGTAGGTTATTCAACAGGGTTTTCCGGCGGGCACGAAAAGAAGCCTGGATCAAGTCTTCATAAAAATCAAAATTGAGCCCGGGCACGCGAGTCTCGGGTAAAAGTTTAAATTCAACCACGGCAGAATCGATTTTAGGGCGTGGGTCAAAGGCCGAAGGGGGAATGGGTAAAATAATTTTGCAATCTGCTAGCATCTGACAATAAAGACTTAGAGAACCATAGGCCTTCGTATTGGGTTTTGCGGTGAGACGATCGGCGACTTCACGTTGGAACATGAGAAAAAAACCGGTAAAAAGCTTGCGACTTTTCAGGAGCTTTTGGAGAATCGCAACTGAAACATTATAAGGAAGATTTCCAACGGCTAAGCAGGGAGCATCTGTCTTTGTAATGATTTCTTCCAAAGAAGTCTTCAGAAAATCACCCCAAAAAATCTCTACTTGTGATTGTTGGGCAAAAATTTCTTCTAAAACTGGCTGAAATTGTAGATCTTTCTCGGCCAAAATGAGACGTTTTACGTAAGGTGCTAATAATTGACTCAAAGAAGCAGGTCCCGGCCCAATTTCTAAAAGGGTATGCGGAGACGAAGCCAAAATCTTTTTTGAGAGAGTTTCTAAAGTGGGACGATGGACCAAAAAATTCTGGCCTAGCCATTTCTTGGCTAAAAAGCTGTGGCGTTTCTTCAGTTCTGTTGGGTGAAGGAAATCCATTA
>CAYWGE010000009.1:4235-23249 GCA_964457215.1 uncultured Pseudomonadota bacterium | reverse complement strand
TCCGGTAGTGGCTTAGATCCGCACATCAGTCCGGCAGCCGCTTACTACCAAGCTTCTCGTGTCGCTGCCGTACGAGGCATTCAAACAGATCAACTCTACTCTTTAATCGACACCATGACAGAAGACCGGAGTTTTGGCATACTAGGGGAAAAGAGAGTTAATGTATTGTTGTTAAATGTAGAATTAGAAAAACATTTACAGGCTTTTACTCCGCAAACACTGGCAGATAAATAAATGGAAGAAATTAGGCCTAATCCAGATATTCTTCTCACACGAATTGTGCGAGAGGAAAATAAAATCAAAAGAGGAAACCTACGTCTATTTTTCGGTATGGCGGCGGGTGTTGGAAAAACTTGCGCCATGCTTCGCGCGGCTCAAGAGCGTTTAAAAGATGGGGCAAATGTTTGGATTGGCATTATCGAAACTCATGGGCGGAGTGAAACACAAAAACTCATGGAGGGCATTCCTCTCATTCCCCGAAAAAAAATAGAATATCGAAAAACCTTCCAGGAAGAAATGGATCTCGATGCCATTCTCGCTCAAAAGCCTGGCTTAGTTTTAGTAGACGAACTTGCGCACACTAATATTCCGGGTTCAAGACATGAAAAACGCTATCAAGATGTGCTGGAGCTTCTAGAAGCCGGAATTGATGTCTATTCCACTCTTAACGTACAGCACTTAGAAAGCCGCGCCGATGTAGTGGGGTTAATCACGGCAACACACATTCGAGAGACTGTTCCCGATACTGTTTTAGATTTGGTGGACCAAATCGAACTTATTGACATTACACCACACCAACTTCTGCAAAGATTAAAAGAAGGTAAAATTTACCCCGGAAGAAAAACAGAACAAGCTCTACAATATTTTTTTCAAGAAGCGAATTTAAACGTGCTTCGTGAAATCGCCTTGAGAGTCACTGCTGATAAACTAGAACGGGATACACGTGAAAAACGAAAAGACGATTTATCTATAAACTCTAGAACTTTACTTGTTGCGGTGAGTCCCAGCCCTTTTTCAGAAAGGCTTATTCGTACTGCCCGAAGGATTGTAGAAGATTTAGAAATACCCTGGGTGGTAGCCCACGTCGATACGGGTAAGGTATTAGCTGCTGAAGATCAAAATCAACTCGTTAAAAATTTAAATCTAGCAGAAGAGTTAGGGGCTGAAACGGTTACCCTCCATGGCAGCAATGTCGCAGAAACTTTAAACGATTATGTGAAAGAACATAAAGTAGTTCAAATCATTCTCGGACGACCGATTAAAAGAGGAAAATGGTCCAATTTTTTTAAACCCTCTCGCTTTATTGAGGAGCTCATCCGTAAAAATCCTGAAGTAGACATTACAATTCTCCAACAACCTGATGTAAAAACAAAAACACTAAAGCAAAAATCAGAGTTCTCGGCCTCTTTTCAATGGATAAGCCTACTTCAAGCCCTCTTTTGGGTTTTTCTCACGTCCGTAGTTAATTACTTTATGAACCCTTATCTAGGCTACCGAGCTATAGGATTTATCTTTCTACTGCTTATCTTGATCTTAAGCTTATTTCTCCGCTTCACCATTGTATTGATTGCCGCAGCACTCTCGGCTTTGATTTGGAATTATTTTTTTATTCCCCCCGCAGGAAACTTTTCTATTAATGCTCCAGAAGACGCAATGATGTTTGTTGCTTATTTTGTAGTCGCCTCCGCCAGTGGTTTTCTCACCTTTCAAATCAAAAAGAATCAGAATATTTTGAAAGATCGTGAGCAGAAAACACGAGCACTTTATGAAGTTTTAAAGTCAATGACCTTAGTACAAGAAACTACGGCCCTTGTGCGCCTAGCACTTTCTAAAATTGAAAGCCTATTCCAGGCAGAAGCTTGTATCTTGCTTGCCTACGATCACAGGCTAGAAGAAAAACCTAGTTTTGGAAATTTAAAACCTACCGATAATGATCGTGCTGTTGCCACTTGGAGTTATGATCACGGTCGGATGGCAGGTTGGTCTACTGATACTTTACCTTTATCAAAGGTATTTTGCCTTTCTTTGAAATCTCGAGAAAAGAAATTTGGCGTTTTACTTTTTGAACCTAAAGTAGATAAAAAACTGACCCCCGATCAGCAAAACCTGCTGATTAGCATAGCCAATCAAATTGGAGTGGTCTTAGCAAAATCAGAACAAGACAAGGAAAAACAAGAAGCGAGTCTTCTTAAAGAATCGGAAAAGCTTCATCAAACTCTACTCAATTGCATCTCTCATGAACTTCGCACCCCTTTAACGACTATTATGGGTGCGGCCACTGCATTGCAAAAACAATCTCAAGATGGAGATAGCAGTTTTCGAATCCTCTCTGAAGAAATCGTTTCAGCCTCAGAAAGGCTCAACCACATTTTTGAAAACTTACTTGATCTTGCTCGCTTAGAATCGGGCGTGGTTAAGCTAAAACAAGAATGGTTTGATCTCTGTGAGCTTATTCAAGAAGCTATCAGTCGGCAAAAAAAGCTTCTGAATCATCATCCAGTAGATTTTAAAACCTTAACTACTCCTATTTACTTTTTTGGAGATTTTAATCTTTTAGACCACGCCGTTTCTAATTTATTGCTCAACGCTGCCCATTACTCACCTGATGAGATGCCCATTACGGTGAAAATTTTAGAACAAAATAATGAAATTCATCTTGAGATTAGTGATCAAGGCCCTGGCATTCCTGAAGAATCTATTCCTCAACTTTTTGACAAATTTTATCGCCTCCCCCACACTCCTACAGGAGGATTGGGCCTAGGTCTTTCTATTACTCAAAATTTTGTTGAATTACATGGAGGAAAGGTAAAAGTTCGCAACAATCCCAAAGGCGGTGCAACTTTTGCGATTGTTCTCCCCCGACAAGAAGTACCACCGAAATTAAGGAGTTGAGCTCATGAAAGTCGGTAAAAAAATTTTAGTAGTAGATGATGAAGCAGCCATCCGTAAATTCTTAAGAATAAGCCTTGAGAACGAAGGCTATACTTTTTCAGAAGCGGCAAACGCTGCGGATGGCATTCGTGAGCTCATCGCAACAAAGCCCGATCTCATGATTCTCGATCTTGGATTACCGGATAGAGAAGGATTTGAGGTTATTGAGAAAGTTCGAGAATGGTCTAAAATTCCCATCGTTGTTTTAACCGTGAAAGAAGATGAAGAGAGTAAAGTAAAAGCTCTTGATTTAGGGGCAGATGATTATCTCACCAAGCCCTTTAGTGTGCCAGAATTAATGGCTAGAATACGCGTTGCAGAACGTCACACCCATACAACAAATGCTCATACTTCTCTATTTCAATCCGGCTCTCTTCAGGTAGATTTAGAAGCCCATTTAGTTAAACTGAACGGGAAAGAAATTCACCTGACAGCTACGGAATACAATATCTTAAAGTTATTAATTAAACATGTCGGCAAAGTCGTTACCCACCGTCAAATTTTGCAAGAAATTTGGGGACCAAACTCTGTGGAACATACTCAATATCTTCGCGTTTACATGGGACAACTTCGAAAAAAAATTGAGGGAGATCCCCATTTAAAAAAACTCATACTCACAGAACCTGGAGTGGGATATCGTTTATTACTTCTTTAGAACATCCCATTACTCGCTTTACCGGTGTTTTCGATTACTTATTTGGGAGAATCGCTGAGATGGAATCATCTCGCAGGTTTTGCGTATCTTGTTTTAGCAAGTTTTTTTATTTTTAAAAAATGGTGAATCTTTTATTTTTTAAACTTTCAAAGAAACCTGAAGAAACTTTCTTGTAACTATAAATAAGCCTAAGAGAATTCCATAAGAGAAGATAGAAGTGAAGTTGTTTGATTTTTTATTTACACTACATCCTCCACTCAAATCCGTAGCACTAGTGCACACACTTGCCCCTGCCGCAGAATCCGTTCCCTCCGGACAAGCAGTGCAGGTACTAGCTCCCGCCGCTGAATAAGTTCCGGCAGGACACGTATCGCACGATTCTGAGGCTTCGTCGGCCTGAAAAGTTCCCGCGGCACAATTTAAACAAACGCTCGCACCCGTATTGGGTTGATAAGTTCCAGCACTGCACCCGCTACAAGCAATTGCACTCTCGGTAGCGGCAATACTTCCCGCCGGACAAGTAAGGCAAACCGTGCCCCCAAAGTTGGGCTGATAATTACCCGTGGTGCAAGGCGTGCAGCCGGTTTTTCCAGAATCTGCCTGAACCGTGCCCGGCAAACAATCCGTACAAATACTGGCACCCGTTGAAGCTTGAAAAGTGCCTGGATCACAACTTAGACAAGAGGTTTGAGAGGAAGAAGGCTGGTAACTTCCCGGAAAGCAATTTGTACAAGGAGCGTTTCCATCACCGCTAAAGCTACCTGGTGAACAAGGCTGAGCTTCGCTTCTAGTAGAAGCAAATAAAACTAAAAGTAATACAGTAACACAGAAAAAATTTTTAAAATTAAACATGTACACTCCGATTAAAATTGAAGTCCTTCGTCAATATTTTTTACTTTTGCTCTCCATCCCAATTGAAGAACATCTTTTATATCAAAAAGTTCAATGGTTTGCATTTCATATTTTAAGAATTCAGGACGAAAAATTAATTTTTTCTCTCTTCCTTGAAATTTCAGCAGAGCTTGCGCCAGTTCTCCAATACTCATTTGGATCTCAGATCTTAAATTAAACCAGGCCTGACGAGGCTCTTGCAAAATCAAAACAAGGAAATGGCAAAGATCAGAGACATGCAGGAAATTTCTGATTTGAGAGCCATCTCCCCAAACTTCAATTTCTGAGTTCTCTTCAATCTTGCGCAATAACTCTGGAATGACGTGCGAAGAACCGAGTTGGCGATTTAATAATAGGGTTTGAGTTTTACCAAAAAGATTAGTGGGTCTTACAATAACAAATTCTTTAAAAGATCTCTCGACAAAACGCTCTCCCAAGCTTTTTGCTCGAGCATACGGAGTGATTTGATTACTCCATTTTAAGGAACCCGATTCATATCCCTGATATTTCTCGAAGACATTAATAGACGAAAGATAAATTAAGCGCCGAAAATTTTTCTTCTGGTCCCACTCTAATATCTTTTGCAAAAGCTCTAATTCATACTTCTCTTGCCCTTCTTCTGCGTGGTTATGCAAAATCCCCCCCACCAGACTCGCGAGATGAATGCAAAGGTCTACAGCCGGCAAATCCTCTGCAGAGAGTTTACGCAAATCGATTTGAAAAGAAGTTTGAGAAACAAGATCCTGCTTAAGATCAACTCCAATGACTTCATGACCTTGCTTTTGAAGAATAGAACTTAAAGTACTGCCTACAAATCCTGCGCTGCCAGTTAGAAGTATTTTCATAAAGAAACATACCTAAACTTTAGGCTGTCTTTTAAGATCAGGCATCCGGCTTTTAATAAGTGAACTTTGCTTTCTCCCTCTTTTCGATTTTGGTACCGCACCGCTACATCGGTTATACGAAAACCTTTTCGGATGGCTTTTGCAAAAAGCTCTACTTCATAAGAAAAATTATAACTATTTAGAGTAAAAGTTTGGGTTACTTCTCTTTTCCAAGCCTTTATACCCGCCAAGGCATCGGTAATTTCTTGACCAAAGAGCCAAGACGTCCATTGGCTCACAACCTGGTTACCTAAAGATCTTAAAGACAGAGAACTTTCATTGTAAGAGTCTTTCATAAAACGACTGCCCAAAACCATATCTGCTTTATCTTGAAGAAGAGGTTTGATAAGCATAGGCAAATCTTCTGGAAAAAACTGCAGATCAGCATCGATTTGCGCAATCAATGCCCGCGAAGACTTTTCAATCCCTTGCCGAATAGCATCGCCCTTTCCTCGATCGGGGTCACAACGAACATAATGTAAAGCAGGAGAATTCTTCTGAAAAGATTTTACGATTTCTAAAGTCGCATCTAAACCTGAGTCGATCACTAAGATCTCTGCATCAGGATAAGTTTTGATTGTCCTCTCCAAACAAGACGCTATACTCCCCTCTTCGCGTTTGCAGGGAATAAGAATACTTAAATCCATAATGACTACTCACACTCAAAAAATTTTAATCAAGAGTTGCCTGGTACTAATTTTAGTTCTGACCATCAGTTTACTTTTAAAAAGTGCCATGCACTTCGACTATTTAAACTTTGATGATGATCATTATGTCACGAATAATTCTCATGTAAATACTGGACTGAGCCTTCAGAACTTCTACTGGGCCTTTACTAATTTTGAAGCTGGACACTGGCACCCTCTCACTTGGCTCTCCCATCAACTCGATGTTTCTTTATTTGGCCTTCAACCTGCCCCTTCTCATGTTCTAAATATTTTGCTTCATTGTTTAAATGCCTTGCTCGTTTTTTTACTTTTAGTTCGACTCTTTCGAAATCCATTTCTCTGCTTTTTCTGTGCTCTACTATTCGCGATTCATCCGCTACGACTTGAATCCGTCATCTGGATTAGTGAAAGAAAAGATGTTTTGAGTCTATTTTTTGGATTAGCTGCTTTTTGGGCGTACTTAAGTTATCGTGAGCGCAACTCGATGCTTCGTTATATCGGGATGCTCTTTTTATTTAGTTTAAGCCTCTTAGCTAAACCTACTTTCGTGAGTTTTCCTTTTTTAATTCTTTTACTCGATTTTTGGCCCCTAAAAACTTTTGAGAATCATCCTCAAAATAAAATTTTCCTCGAAAAATTGCCCGTTTTTTTTCTGGTGCTCCTATTTAGTGCGATTGCTTTTCACACTCAGGCTCACAGCGGTGGCTTAAAGCTCATGGAGAACTTGTCCTGGAATCAAAAAATTGGGACTGCGTTTGTTCATTTCTGGCTTTACTGGGCAAAAACACTCTGGCCTGCTAAGCTCTCTATTTTTTATCCTTGGCAGAGCTATTCATCTACCGTGGTTTTATTGGCTTTTTCTTCTTTTCTGGGCGTTAGTCTCACTCTTTTTAAATTACGATTTAAATATCCCTATCTTTTTTTCGCTTGGGCTTGGTTTTTTATTTCTCTTTTACCAATGATGGGGCTCCTTCAAATTGGAGGGCAAAGCATTGCCAATCGTTGGACCTACCTGCCGCATGTTGGGCTTACTATTGCGCTTTGTGGTGCTTTAAATTCTCTTTTCGAGAACTTAAACTTTAAATTTTATATTGCTTTCACCCTTATCCTTTATTTATGCGCCTTTCAAACTCACACAGAACTTTTCTATTGGAAAAATAGCGAGAGTCTTTTTCGGCATGCGCTTGAACTCAATCCTCAGAATTTTTTGGCCCATAATAATTTAGGGACCGCACTCGATAAGCAAGGTCGGCTTACAGAGGCTACAAAACATTACGAAATGTCACTTCAGTTTCGGCCCTCTTATTCGGAAGCACTGAATAACCTGGGCCAAGTGAGAGCACGCCAGGGAGATTATAGGCAGGCTAAAGATTTATTTGAGAAAACCCTTCAAATAAATCCCCATCACATCGAAGCACAATATAATTTAGCGCTCACTCATTATTATCTGGGGGAAAAACAACAGGCGTTTGAGGAATGGCTGCATATTTTAAAAACCGATAAAAGCTACCGTCCTGCGTGGCAGAGCATTGAATTTATGGCCAATAGAGAGACTCAAGTTCCGTGCGAAATTAACCAAAAAGAAAAATTAGAAAGTATCCAGAATTTACTCAAAGAAATCCCAGCGCAGATACAGTCTTCACGAATTCAGGAGGCTATTTTTTATTGGAAAACCTGCATAGAATCGAACCTTCTCAAAAGTTCTTCATAAGTTTTTGGAATGTTCTTTCATATGAATATTTTCTTTCTTCCATCTTATTTTTCAATTATTCTCCCCTTTCTTCAAACCATAAAATAAGGAGGACAAATGAATACAAAATTTTTTAGATTTCCAATCGCTGCTTTAGTTTTATTTTGCTGTGTAAGTGCCGCTCAAGCACATCACGAAAAAGATCAAATGACGCCCGAGATGCAAGCACAAATGGCAAAAATGCAGGAATACAGTACTCCCGGACCGGAACATGCAGTGCTAAAAGCGTTCGAAGGAGAGTGGGCAGTTACCCTGCGTTCTTGGATGAAACCAGGTGACAAACCTCAAAGCTCTACGGGGACCAGCACTATTCAGTGGGCTCTCGATGGACGTTTCTTAAAACAAAAATTCAAAAGTGATTGGATGGGTCATCCTTTCGAAGGCATTGGATTTGTAGGTTACGACAAGCTTAAAAAAGAATACACCTCCGTCTGGCTCGATAATATGGCAACCGGCATGTATCAATCTTCCGGACAATACGATGCGAAAACGCGTACTTTAAAAGATACCGGAACAGCCAGCTGCCCGATGACAGGGGAAAAAAATCGCGTGTTTCATGATGAATGGAAAGTGATTAACAAAGACAACACTGTTTTTAGTATGTATGGCCAAGATCCCTCAGGCAAAGAATTTAAGATGATGGAAATTCGATATAAGCGCGTAAAATAGCTTTTTAAGAAATATAAATGAGTAACCCCCAACAGAATTTCTTTTGGGGGTTTTTTATTTTTTCTTTCGGCTAATCCGCTCAGGTTGGGGGATTTCTTTCTTTTTCTTCCAACGATTTTCAACTAGGCTCGCTGAACGCACTTCGGCGGGAAAGGCCGTCCCACTCCAGTTTAAATACTGATACCCCCCTGCATCGAAAACCTTTTCAGAGTTTAAATTCACTTCGATTAAAGCATTAAAAGATTGTTCCGCAGCCAAGAAAGCAAGCCTTAAGAGAGTCTCTTCACGATCCGGACAATCTTTTACACTCACCTGTGTTTTCGATCGCTTGATCAAGGGCACCGAATGTTTCTTAAAAAAGACGTAAACGTTCTTCGCTTGTTCTAAAAGCTCTAAATAGGGGCCCTTGGCTTGCTCCACTCTTTGCGTATAACAGGGCGCGCAATAAATTTTATGTCGAAGCTCTGCGGGAATCTCTTTGAAAAAAGAAAAGAAAGACTCGTCGTTAAATTGAGCGCAGTCTTTGCAAAGCAGGTTGTCGCAAATTCCGCACCGAAAATTCTTTTCGAGGGACGCTTTGCCTTGCAAACAAGAAGAACAAATTAATGAAGGATTATTTTTTATAAGGCATTTCTCCTAAATAATCTTTTTTACCTACCTCTACCCCATTATGACGCAAAATCGCATAAGCCGTGGTGACATGAAAATAAAGATTAGGAATGGCATGCTGCATTGCAAATTCCCATCCCGTTAGATATTTTCCTTCCCAACGCGGTTGAGAGATTTTTCTTTCTTCAGCGCCTTTAAAATCTTCTTCAGAGAAAGTTGCTAAATATTGAATTACTGCTTCAATACGATTTTTAAGCTCCGGAAGTGTTTTTTCTTTATCTTCATGAACAGGAGCTTCTTTGCCACTTAAGCGTGCGGCCCCCATTTTTGCGGTATCACAGGCAATCTGAATTTGGCGGATTAAATTAAATTGATCGGGGAATAAGCGCGAATTTAAAAAAATTTCAAAATCGATTTTCTTAGTCTCTGCATGAGAAGCAGCCTTATCGAGAATACGATTTAAGTTTTGCAGCATTTTTTTGAATTGTGGAACCAGAATGGGATAAAGCATGAATCCTCCTAAAGGATATAAAATTAATTGAAATATTTTTCTATTTACACTTCACATAACGCCGAATATCCGGCGGAGCCATCACCAAGGCACTCACTTTTGGAATCGCTTCTAAGATATGGGCGCTTTTTAAATGGGCGTCTAAGGTTTCATTATTTTCCCATTCTTCGATAAAGGCGAAATCGGTGGAATTTTCGGTATTCTGGTGGAGCTCATAGACAAGGCAGCCCTTTTCTTTACAAGTGGGCTCAATAAGCCCAGTTAATGCGGCTTTTAGCGCTTCCACCTGACCAGATCTTGCTTTAAAAAGTGCCACAACTCGAATGGTAGATTGAGACATATTTTTTCCTTTCACTAAGGCTTGTGTTCCTACTCTACCTTGGCCTATAGGGGAACCTCTTTTTATGTCTGAGAAAAAAATCGAAAATCTCCAAGAAAACACCGACTTCTACTACGACGAAAAAGGTCGGGTAGTATTTACAGCGGATTATCTCTTTAAACGGGGTTATTGTTGTGAAAGTGGGTGTCGCCATTGTCCTTATGGGTATGGCGAGGAAAATTCTTAAGAAATTACTTTGATTGGTTCCAATTTCCGGACCGGGTCATTTCTCCCCATTGCCCTTTTTTCCCGAATAACCAGCGCAAGATACCGCGTAATCTCCAAAAAGAATTCAGTTGGCGATAACCCAAGTTCTCAAAGATTGCGGCCCCTAAAAGGATGATCAAATCTTTTTGGCGAGGATAAATTTGATAAGATAATTCTTCAAAGACTAAAGTGCTCGTCGAGAGAAAAAGCCCCATCCCAATGGAAACAAGAAAAAACACCCCCATATATTGTAAAGATAAAAATCCAATAAAGTAGGCAAACACTACAAAAAGATATCCAACCACTTCAATAATCGGACCTAACCATTCGAATAAAATCATGTAAGGAAAAGCGAGCCAACTCACTGCTTTGCCACGAGGATGAAATAAGAGAGAAAAATTCTTTGTTAAACTTTCGGCCACCCCCTGCTGCCAACGAATGCGTTGCATTCCCAAAACTTTTAGATTCGAAGGCGCTTCTGTCCAACAAATGGGATCTGGCACATAAGAAATGCGATAAGGCTTTCGAGAAGAAGTGAAAATCCGGTGAAGTCGAACAACGAGTTCCATGTCTTCCCCGACCGTATTGACACAGTACCCTCCGGCTAATAAAACCGCTTCTTTTTTAAAAACTCCAAATGCTCCTGAAATCACAAGCATTCCGTTCAAAGGCGACCAGCCCAAACGCCCAAACAAGAAAGCACGGAGATATTCAACAATTTGTAGCAATACCAACCAAGAAGAAGGAAGCCCGCTCTTGATCAAGTATCCTTGTTTAACCTCGCAACCATTAATAATTCGAACAATGCCTCCAGTTGCGATGGTCCGAGAATCTTCTATAAAAGGAGCCGAAACCAGCTGAAGACTATTTCTCTGGAGAATCGAATCTGCATCCATGCAGCAAAAAAGAGGGTAACGCGAAAGGTTAACGCCTGCGTTGAGAGAGTCTGCTTTGCCCCCATTCTCTTTATCAATCACTCTTAAATTGGGATATTTTTTAGAGCGATAAACCCCGCGAATAGGTTGAGAGGATAAATAGTCAGGAATCGATTCTGGAAAGAGAGAGAGAGAAAATTCTTCGATCAGCACCTGCAAGGTTTTATCTTGCGATCCATCATTAATCACTAAAATTTCAAAAGTAGGATAAGTGAGTTGAAACAAAGAACGGATAGTTTCTACTACCGTGGTTTCTTCATTATGGGCAGGGACTAAAACGCTAATGGGAAACTCAAAGCCAACGGCACTATCTGGAAAATTATCAATATTTTTCTTCTTGCGATGTTTTAAAATGGTGATCAACGCCACGACATTGAGTAGAAAATAAACGAGGTTGATCGCAATAAAATAGAAGAGAAAAAATAATTGTACTACCTTAAAGAGAATCGCTAAATTCATGCAGCCTCTTCGGCTAGAACGTGAGTGATAATTTCTTTTGCTTTGAGATGGGTTTGTTTTTTTTGAATTTCTTCAATTCCTTTTCTACCGACAAACGGAAATTTAATCAAAGCTTGGGCAGCACAGTAACGCACTCCCCAATCGGGATCCGAAAGAAGCTGAGTCAAACTTTCGAGGTCTGCTGGAGTCCCTATTCGACTTAAAGCCTGAACCGCTTCTCGTCGCACCCCAACATCTTTTTGTTTTAAAAAAGACCGAATCAATTCTAGATCGACCGGCGAATGAAGGTAACGTAGTCCCCTCACAACAATCTCGTCATCGACAGGAGTTGATAGAATATTTCGTAAGACAGAAGACGTAGAAGGTAATTTAAGCATCTCTAAATAATAGATCAGACGTGCTTTCATTTTTGGATTCGCCGTCAAAGTTGCTTCTGAGAGAAGCTTATCTAGCATGACAGGGCTCACTTCTTTTAACATCAATACTACTTTATCTGCCGGCCAATCCTCTCGTTCCTTTAAAAAGGTAAGTAATAAGGGAAGTGCTTGGGCCGAATCGATTCGAAGTAAAGCCTGCGCCGCAGTAAGGGAAAGATCGGCATTAGAATCGGAACAAAACTTAACTATTTTATCCCACCCTCTTTTTTCTTTTAAATGTCCTAAGCTCCATAAACTTAACAGCAGTTTTCTTTTTTTCTTCAAAAGTGTAAGGGCAAAATCGTCGATTTTTATTCTTCGTGCCAAATGGTTTAAATTCTCGCTTGAAGAACCTTTTAAAGACTCATGTACATGATTCCAAATCTCTAAAAACAAAACTCTATCTTTATTGGCAAGTAGAGGAAAATTAACGTCCGGTTCAAAAATAGCTCGAGTGAGAAGAGGACGAATTTTTCCTACAAACTCTTTTCGATATCTAATGTTTTTTTGTTCGAAATAATGCAGCAACAAGGCAAAACACGCAAAAAAAATAGAGAAGATAAACGAGCCAATCCCAATATAATAAGAAAAGAAAATTACCTTGTTAAAGTAAATAGACTCAAACATAGAAAAGGCTATCCTTTGAATACTAGAATGGGTCTCATAAATACATTTTCTGTCATCCCCGACTTGATCGGGGATCCAGTTTCAATAGAGTAATCAATGGATTCCCGTTTTCACGGGAATGACACCGAGTAGATTTTCCCATTTATGAGACAGGTTTTAAATAGACGTCTAGTTTACGCCTCTTTCCGCCAACCATTGACTATAACTTTCATAAGAGTGAATCGCGAAACCATAGAAACTAGGATATTGCCTAAGCTCTGCAGCACTATCTTTGACGACCCGTTGAAAATCCTGTAATGTTTTTTGAGCAAAAGTGATTCGCGAAGCCGCCACCAATATTTTCTTGCTTTGATAGAGTATTCTTTCCTCCCCTTTTAAAGCCTGAGCCTTCCACTCAGAGAGCCGATCTTCGGGAATCCAATAAATTCGAGCTTTATTTTTGCCCAGCTTCTTTAAAACAAGCGCCGATCCTTTTCCTTGCGGAAGATATTCAAACAACGTTTCATCTGCGAACTCGGATGTTTCTAACCCCACAAAGACTTTTTTATTTTCCTGAGAGGCGTATTCCAAGACAGAACGTGCATGGGCAATAACACCGTCTGCCCCACCACTCACTGTACGATAATCCATCAATCCAATATAATCGACGTTCTCAACAATCCACTTCTCCATCGATTTTCCTTCAAGACTCGCAGCGGGCTCACCAAAGTCATTAAAAGCATTAAACCAGAAGGGAATATCCGCTCCTAAAGCAAGTCCATTTTCTTTACACAGCGCATAGGACTGCTGAAGTAATTCTACATATTGTTTCAAAATAAATTCTTTATTCACTCCACCAAAGGTCGGAAGAAGATAAGGCTCATTGTCATAATGAATTCCATCAAATCTTTCTGGGGCTGTAACGCTTCGGTTATATTCTATAATGGCTCTAATCCAGGAGAGCATTTGACCATGAGACTGGCGGAGCACAGAGCGAGGACTTCCATCGAGCGCATGCACTTGCACATTCTGTTCATGTAAAGCACTGACCAAGACCGTGAATGCCGAAGAATCCCACTCGATTCTCCACTCCCCCTTCTTTTCTTGAGCACGATAAGGAATTTGAATGAATAAATCTGTGATTTTTTGTTTTTCGCAAAACTGAAGTAATTTTTTAAATTCTGCCGGACTCTTTAATATTTTTTCTGTTTCCCAAAGCCACAAGGCTTGACGCAATTCTCTAGAAATATCTTTGCTTGGAATTTTTAAAGGGGCCGCAGGTTGCGCCTGAACTTTTTGAATAAGGGGCTTTGATTTTCTCAACTCATAAATAGCAAGCTTCTCGCCGGATGGAGGACGAGAAAGCCCCACCCCTGCAAAACCTATTTCGGACACGTCTGTAAGGCCCCAATCCGAAAGCAAAACATCTTCATAAACAAACTGAGGAGAGTTCGAAAAACTAGAGGAAGAAAAAAAGAACCCCACCACAAATATCAAAAAAAAATGTTTAGTTTTCTTCATTTTTAATCTTTAGGGTGAAGTTTTTTAGATTATTGCAATATTTTTTTGATTCTTGCGAGTAACTCTAAAGGTTGAAAAGGTTTGGTGATATAATCATTTGCCCCAAGCTCTAAGCCCCTAACGATATCTGCCTCTTGGCTTTTCGCGGAAATTATAAAAACAGGGACTTTTTCCCAACCAGATCTATTTTTTATATCTCCAATTAACTGAAAGCCATCTCGGTAAGGTAACATTAAATCGAGCAGAGCAAGCTGAGGAGCCTCCTGAGATTGAATCCATTCCATAGCCAAACGACCATCTGTTACGTGCTGAACGGCATATCCTTCTCTTTCGAGCATAAAACGGATAATATAAGCGATTTCTTCATCGTCCTCTACCAAGAGAATATTTTTTTTGTTTGAATCGGCCATAAATCCCATCAATTTTTATTTTATTTTCTCTCTTTGTGATTCCTAATTTAGCGATTGTTAAGTATAACAAAAATTGAGATTTTGTCACTTATTAACAAAGTGCAATTTTACAAATAAGAATCAATGCAAATCCTTAAACTCAAAAGCTTATCTCTATTCTTTTTTCTAAGTATTTCTATTGCCTGTCCGATCGAAGTTTTTTGCCTGGAGAGTAATTCCTATGAACAAGCTCAAACTTTAAAGAAGGCGGGAAAATTTAAACAGGCAACGCCGATTTTGGAGACTCTGGTTTCTCAAGATCCTGCCAATCTGGATTGGAAAATTGAATTATGCTCGCTTTACCGCTGGCAACAACTTTATTCCCAGGCACAGGGCTGCTATTCCGAAGTTTTATCTGTTGAAGCGAATCATGTCGATGCTCAGATGGGAATGGCGTATCTGGAAAAGATGCAAAACCATTTGAGTGCTGCTCAAACCTGGGCTAACAAAGCACTCGAAACAAATCCTAAAAATATTGAAACGCTTCTCTTTCTTGCGGATCTCGAAAAAAAACAAAACGCCTTTGAAAAAAGTAAGTCGCTTTATCAAGAAGTTTTGGCCATCGATCCTGCCAATGCAGAAGCGCAGCAAGGAATCAAATCAACCGAATTAAATTTAAGAGACCCTCTCACTGCGGTGGATAAAACTCACTTCGATATCCTGGCTCCCTCGGAAAAGCATTGGCGTTTTGATTTTGGGGCAGGTGCGATGAAGTTCAACTTTGCCTCAACTGCTCCTAATATTTTTTTCCAGACTTATTACAATCAGGCAAAAAAATATTTTTTGTTAGGAAGATTTGAATATCTAAACAAATTTGGAAATAAAACTTACACCACTACTTTAGGTGGTGGATACTACATTCATCCGAAGGTGATTTTAAGTGATGCCTTCGCCTTCGCCCCAACCGCTTTTGTAGTACCCGAAATTCAGAACTTATTTGAAGTCAGTGGCATCTTGCCTCACGGAATAAACTTTTATACCCGCTACTCCTATAGGCTTTATAAAATTTCAGACGTTCATATCATTACTCCTGGCTTAAGTTGGTATTTTAATTCTTGGGGTATTTTCGATGTAAACTACTCCTTCCCTATTGTTAAAATTAATGGCAAGAACTCCCGAAAGTTAGACTATGCGGTAAACACACGTCTCACGTTTATACCCCTAGAAGATAAATTTAAATTCTATGTCGCCTATTCCCGCGAGCAAGAAAGTTTCGATGCAGGAAATATTTTAGAATTCAGCCAATACCAGTCCAACCACTTTGGTGGAGGTTTTGAATGGGTAATTTCCCATGGAGTGGGTCTTCGCTTCGATGGAGATTACGAAAATCGCGATAATGGTCAAACAGTCCAAACCTATGTTTCAAGCCTCTTTTATCAATTTTAATTTTCTCTCTAAGAAATAAAACAGCATGCCTCCCCTCTTAAGCCTTCAATCGATTTCAAAATCTTATGGTGCCCGCACCTTGTTTTCTAATTTAAGCGTCTCCATTGAGGCCGGAGAACGGGTAGGATTGATTGGCCCCAATGGAGCGGGAAAATCGACGCTTCTTAAAATCATGATCGATCTTCTTCAACCCGATGAAGGAGAAGTCTCTATTCAACGCGGTTTAAAAATAGGACTTCTCGAACAAACCCCTTCTTTCAAAAAAGACGCTACTGTTTTTTCGAGCATCTTAGAAGGTTCAAAGCACAACGATCAAAATAGCTCTTTGACTCTTGTCTATGAGCTCATTTCGAAATTAGGTTTGGATAGCAACGAGAAGATTAATCCAGAAACTTTAATAGAAAAACTTTCGGGTGGATGGAAAAAACGTGTCGCTTTGGCACGCGAACTGATGGGCGAGCCGGATCTCTTACTCTTAGACGAGCCCACCAATCACTTGGATGTCGAAAGTATTTTGTGGCTCGAAGATTTCCTGCGTTACTCTTCGTTTGCCAGCATCACGATTACCCATGATCGCTATTTTTTGCAAAAAGTGGCGAGTCGTATTTGGGAGCTCGATCGCCGAAACCCAAACGGACTTTTAAGCGTGAAGGGAAGTTACGGAGAATATCTCGAAGCCAAGCAAGAGCTCTTAAACAATCAAGAGAAGATGGAACAAACCTTACGCAACACTTTAAGACGCGAACAAGAATGGTTACAGGCCGGTGTCAAAGCAAGAGGCACCAAACAACAGGCTCGAATTCAGCGTGCGGGAGAGCTCAGCAATCAAGTAAGCGAATTGCAACAACGAAACTTTTCTAAAAATGCAGGAATCGAATTTAAGAGTGAAGGGCATCATCCTAAAAGACTTTTAGAAGCCAAAAATATTTCAAAAAAAATTGGTCAGCGAGTTCTTTTTCAAAACCTTAATCTCACCCTCTCTCCCGGATCTCGCGTGGCGCTCTTAGGTCCGAATGGTTGTGGCAAAACCACCCTACTCCGCACTCTTTTAGCCAAACAAGAGTCCGATACAGGAAATATTTTTCATTCCGACTCCATCAAAATTGCTTATTTTGAACAAAATAGGGAAGCTTTAGATCCCGAGCAAACTTTGATCCAATCGATTTCTCCTCACGGAGACCAGGTGATTTACCGCGGAAGTCCCGTGCATGTTCGAGGATATCTCGATCGTTTTCTTTTTAACGCAGCTCAAATGAATATGAGAGTAGGTCAACTTTCAGGCGGAGAACAAAGTCGCTTACTCATTGCTCGGTTGATGTTGCAAGAAGCCAATGTTTTAGTTTTGGACGAACCCACCAATGATCTGGATCTGGAAACTTTAGCGGTTTTAGAAAATTGTCTAACAAGCTTTGAAGGGGCCATATTACTGGTCACTCACGATCGTTTCTTTTTAGATCGGGTCGCCACTCAAATTTTAGCTTTTCATCCTGTCGAAAGTGGAAAAATTGAAATGCTTGCTTCGCTCACTCAATGGGAACGCTGGCATCAAGAGGAGCTTAAAATATCGGAGCTCAAACAGAACACACTGAAAACTCAAAATAAAAATCCACAAAACTCAAAAAAGAAATTAAGTTATAACGAAGTTCGTGAATTAGAAAGTATGGAAAAAAATATTCAAGAAGCTGAGGCCGAGTTAGCTCGGCATGAGATGCAAATTCAGGATCCCGAAATAGCAAGTAACGGAAACAAACTCATTGAAATTACCGAAGCCATGCAAAAGCTCCAAAGCAAAATTGACGATCTTTATTCTCGTTGGGGAGAATTAGAGAGTAAAAAATGAATACCTGCTCTACGGTCCTGTGAGTAAATTTGTTTTGAGGTGAAGCACAGTTTTTCTGCCCGCCAAACAGAGTTTCTGCCAAATAGTATTGGCATAATGAATCCGCTCAAAATCACGAAGCTCAATGCGACGCTGCCAGACCTCTTTAAAAAAAGACCGAACAGCCCGATAAAAAGGCTCTGGATAATAAGGAGAGTGGAGAAAAAGATAGAATTTTGAAGGCGCTCGCACCACATGGGCTAATTCAAGCACCGTTAACTCTTCTTCCTCGGAAGCCTCCGAAAAAAAACTAGCCTTTGAAACAGCATCTAAAACGCCCAAGTCAACAGAATGACCCCAGCTCGCTTCATTGGTACTCTGATTCATAACCCCTCCACTAGATTCTCTTATTTAGGTAAATCAGAGCTAAGCAAAAACTTAGCCAAAATTCATTTTAGATCTCATTGAATTTTTTTTTAAATTTTAAATATTTAATAGCTTCGCAAAATTTATAACGATGAACAAATATAGAAAAATTGCTCAAAGAAAAAGCATTGCTGAGTTTTTAAGCATGTCTAGTGCTTCGTCACAGAAATTTTAACGGGTGTAGCTCGGTAAACCAACTAAATGGGCACTTGTACCCGAATTGAGAACTCGTGCAATTCACTGTGACGAGGTACTAGGAGTTTTCTCGGCGGGCTTCTACTAAACTTCCTTCTTCGGAATAAGAGACTCTAAAAACGATCGGCTTACAACACACATGACAGTCTTCTACATACTCTAATACTTCATCGTAGGGTTCAGGCTCAATCACTAAACTCTCACCGCAATAAGGACATTGGACCGAAAGCGCTTCATTCATATTTTTCCTCTTTGAAAAAACTCAAGGCATACTGATTAAGGCGTGCCTCCACAATAAAGAACCCATTAGAAAACAAATCAGGATGACAATCCATTTTCCATATTGTTCAAGAAGACGATCAAAAGGTTGCATTAAGCTGGCTACTTTACCCGGTTTAAAGCTTTCTAAAAGTGCGGGAATTATTAAGGGCAAGGCACTAACCATCAAAAACACACTCAACGCTAAAAATTTTACAAACAGAGAATGGAACAATACTTCTGTTTGATGTCCGGCCGTGATTGCAAAAGAACCCACCTTTAAATTAAGAGTTGTAATGAAAATCCCCAATCCAAATGCACCCTGAGGAGAACTCTGCGCTAGATTTAAATGCTTCTTTTTTTTAGCAGATGTTTTTTTAAATAAAGAAT
>CAYWGE010000009.1:0-4225 GCA_964457215.1 uncultured Pseudomonadota bacterium | reverse complement strand
AAAAGTGTACCAAGAGAGGCTCGAATCCAAAACTTAGGCCAAGAAGGACCGTGAGAAACTGTGGCATGAAGGAAAATCCCTACCGTCACCATTATACTCAAACCAACAATCCCTCCTAAAAGAAATAGCCAGGCTTTTAGACAAGGCTTTTCTTTGGAACTTGCCAGACCAAAACCAAGCATAAAGATTTCAGGACTGAGCACAATCCCAAGTGCCAAAGGCAAAATAGAGGTGAAAAGTAAGGGTATCATCCAGAAAAAAAAGGAGAAATCCAGAAAACTGATTTCTCCTTTTTAATTAAATTTTAAACTCTTATTTTTTTGCTTTTTCGACCGCTACCGCAACCGATTCGGAGTAAGTGATATCTACTTGATCACCCGTTTTTACACCAGTCAAGCTTTGAGGGTCAGCAACAGTTACTTTAAAAGTGTTTCCTTCGGGGCCCTTTAAAGTTACTGAGGGTTTTTCTTTATCAATCGATTGAATCGTCGCAACAATGCTCACTTTTTCTTTCGAAGAGTATTCAGGTTTTTTATCTACGTTTTCAACTGTAGTCGTCTTAGTGACTGTTTTAGAAGGAGTTTGTTTATCGCTATGTTTTTTCAAACTCCATGCAAGTGATTCTTTGTATTGAATCTTAATCAAATTACCTTTTTTGATTTCTTTTAAATTCTTTACTTGTTCATCCACCTTTAAATTCAAAACATTTCCCTCGGGACCTTCAAGACTTACAACACGTGTATCATAATTAATATCCGTTACTTTGGCAGTCAGGGTAATTAAACTCGATTGAACAGAAGCCTGAGGTGTGCCGAGATTCACATCTTCTTTAGCCTGCACATTCACGGCTAGAGATAAAGTTACAGCAAAAGCTAAAAACAACAGCGCTTTTTTCATTTTTCCCCCTTTAAAAAATTAATATAATTAATGAACGAGTCGACTTGTCTCGTCACAAGCTGCAGATAATAATGGAGATTTTAAGATAAAAAAAGAAAATAATCGGAGTTTTAACTTTTTTCGTAACCCTCTGTTCACCTTTGTAATCGACTGAAAACTTCTTAATTCAGAGACATCCCAAAAAGTGCACAAAAGCCCCACCCCACAAACCCTACAAAAAGAGGAATGGTGAGATTATCATCTAATTTAATTGGCAACATTTCTAACGCGGTCACCGCCAAAGAAAGCAAAAAAGAAACACAAAGCGTAAGCCACCACGACGAAAAAGGGGTTCGAATTAAAATCAAGAATGCGCAGAGAAAGGCTATTAAGAAAAAGGCTGTGGAGCCTTCGATGGTTTTTTCTTTCACCCAATGACGTTTGCCATATTGAATCCCGACAATTGCCGAAAAAGGATCCGCCAAGGCCAAAATAGAAATAGCAAGCAAGGCAATGGGTTTTGGAAAAATAAGAAGGGTCAGTAAAATTCCCATCACAAAGGGAATCATGGAGGATTCTTTTAAGCGCTCTTCGGCCCTTAAAAAGAAATTGGTAATCCATTCTACTTTTTTAGCGATTTCAGGATAAGCGACTCGAATGCGATCAAAAAGATAGGCGATACAGGCAACGGTACCTAAGAGTCGAACCATTTGAGGATGGCTAAAGAAAAAACCATAGGCCATCACAATAGCCATACCACTAGCCATATGAAACAAACGTCGTCCAAGGTGCAGATCTTTCCGAGTTGCGCTAGGGGCTCCCTCTTCCATATCTTATTATGATGAAGGATTCCGTGATTTTTTTCAAACACTTACTAATAGGTTTTTTATTTAAAGATTTGGCCCTGAAAAAAGCTGGGTACAGTAAATCTTAAACCCATTACTAGCGCAGCCTAATCCTAAAAGGCTAAAATCCTCTGAAATGAGGTTTTTAAGATGATCGGGTGAATGAATCCAATCTTTCATCATTTGTTTTGCAATCGCTTGGGGGTCTCTTAAACCTTCCTGACTAAAGATTTCATGAAGGTTTTCTCCACAGCTTTCATCGTAATGAGGCTTTAATTTTCGAATTCTTTCCAACGCCGAAAGTCCTTCTAAATTATAATGAGCGATATAATTCCGCTTCAACATATCTTCTGAATGAATCTGCGCGACTTTTGCTAAAAGAGTATTGGCACCCAAAAGCTTTAATTTTTTTCGATCCCGAAACCGATTGGTTTCTTCAAAAAGCTTTTCTTCGACCGCTTGAATTAATTGAGTCTTTGAAAGAGGAGGAGAATTTTTCTGATTTAAGAAAAAAGGAATGGGCTGAGCGTCTTTGGCCTTTCCCACAGAGAGAAAAAAACAAACAGCAAAACAACCTGCAAGACTAGCCCAAAAATATTTTTTTCGGATTTTAGAAGTTGGAGTAAATACCAAACGCATAAAAAACTAAACGTTCATACAATGAAGAATGGTTTTTACCAAATCTTCTGGATCACCGGCCTTATTCAATAAGGTTAAAGCACCCGCTTTTTTCATTGAATCCACTACCCCTTCCTCATCTTGCACCGACAACCCAATAATTTGAGTGCGAGGAAACTTTTTCTTAATCAACCGAGTTGCATCGATCCCATTGAGCTCTGGCATGTTAACATCCATAATCACTACATCCGGTTCAAAAGTGGTGGTCTTTTCAACAGCTTCTCGTCCATTATCTGCTTGAGCAACAATCTGAAAGATCTGCTTTTCTTTTAAAATATTGGCGATTCCTTCTCGCACCAATTTATGATCATCCACTAACAGAATTTTTATCAACTTACCTGCACTTATTTTAATAAACTCCCTATTTTCGTTTGTCATCTCGGGAGTAGAATTTTCTGTGTTTGTTTTTAAAAATAAGGAATTTATCGGAATCTTAATTTCTATTTTACTTCCTTCTTGCGGCTCAGAAGCAATATCAAAACTCGCATTCACAAGCTTTAAACGCTCCCGAATACCAAATAATCCGAAACCTCTTTGATTCTCGGAGTTGTGTTTTTCTTGCAAACCACTAAATCCTACACCCCGATCTTCCACACAAAAATAAAGGATATTATTGGCAATAAGTTTAAAAATGAGACGGGCTTCTTTGACTCGGGCATGTTTCACGATGTTGAATAATAATTCCTTCACCGATTCAAAAATCAGAATCTTTAAACTATCGTCTAAGGGCATGTCGAATTCTTCTAAATCCAAATTAATTTTTAAACCTTGTTCGGTTTCAAATTTCTTCGCCAGCCATTTAAAAGCTTGAATGAACCCTGCCTCATAAAGAACAGGGGGACGCAGCTCAACCGACAAAGAACGTGCTGCGTGAATCGCTTCTGCTAAAAGATCACGTCCGCGAGTGATATGCTGAGGAATCTCTGTTAATTGAGTGTCTTTAAAACGACGAGAAATTTCGGCAAGCTGAAAACTACAAGCCACCAATATTTGCTGTAAATGATCATGTAAAATTGCTGCAATACGTTTACGTTCTCGTTGTTCGGTCGTGGTGAGCTGATGGGTTAAGGCGCGGAGACGATTAGATTGAGCTTCAAGTTGTAAAGTACGTTCTTTCACTCTTTCTTCGAGCTCATTATTCACTTTGCGAAGTTGTTGTTCACTCTCGAGTAAGGCTTGCTGAGCTTGCACAGCTTCAATAATATCGGCTGCATAACCTGCGCACATATCAGCAAATTGTATCTCACGCTCTGTCGGTTGTCGAACCTCCTTAAAATGGACGGATAAAACTCCTAAAATTTTTCCTGCTTGAGTGAGAATAGGAGTGCTGTGAACAGCGCGAAATCCTAACGACTTTGCTATCTCCCTAAATTCTCCAAATAGAGGATCAGTCCTCACATCCTGCACAATCACTCGCTTCCGGGTAGAAAAAGAACTCCCACAAGCCCCTACTTCGGGCCCGGGCATAATACGCCCCACGGTTTTCATTGCTTGTTCATCAAAACCCACACTCGCGCCATCGTATAAATGACCCGATGATCCATCATATAAAGAAAGGAATCCATAATCAGCGCTGTGAATCTCCACCAAAGTTTCGACAATGGCTTGAAGATTAGGGGTTAATTCTACAGAACCAGAAAGTTTCATAGAAAGTTGATGGAGGCGGGTTAAAGCATCAACTTGAAAAGCAAGATCATCCTTAATTTCTGCCAGCTCGAGTTCAGCCCGTTTACGGTCAGTGATATCAACCAACATATTCAATGCGCCCACTGTTTTACCTGATTCATCTCGAACGAATGGCTGTTTAACCAAGACAGTTTCCTCGT
>CAYWGE010000008.1:0-23980 GCA_964457215.1 uncultured Pseudomonadota bacterium | reverse complement strand
GACCTCGGAACCATCGGCATTAAAAATTTGCATGAGAAGATCAGCAAGTTCGGAAGGACAAAGTACTAAAAGCTGGTCACAGCCTATTCCAAAACGTCGATCGCAAAGCTCCCGCGCTTTTTGCGAGATCTCAGGAATGGAATGCGCAAGAGCATTCACAATAATGAAGTCGTTACCTAACCCATGCATTTTAGTGAATGGAAGTTTCATAAATCTTAAGTCTTTCGCTTAGAACGGAATTCTTGTTTTAATGAGTGTTGGGGATAGATTCGTGCGAAACAAGGTCCTCAAGCGTTTCCCGTTTTCTTATAACATGATAATGGTTGCCATTGACAAGTACCTCAGCGACGCGCGGGCGGCTATTATAATTTGAAGACATCGCAAAACCGTAAGCGCCTGCAGAAAATATTGCCAATAATTCTCCGGATTTTACATCGGGGAGCTGGCGATTTTGAGCAAAGAAATCTCCGGATTCACAGATGGGGCCCACAATATCTACTTTCTTCTTTTTTCGATTACTTTTTAACACAGGTTGAATGTCATGGTAGCTACCGTAAAATGCGGGGCGAATCAAATCGTTCATCGCGGCATCGACAATCACAAATTCTTTGGCGGAACCTTTTTTATGATAAAGAGTTTGGGTTACCAAAATTCCGCTGTTTCCCATTAAAACCCGGCCAGGCTCAAAGACTAAAGTTAGATCAAGTTCTTTGAGCTCCTTTTTAATTGCTTTTGCATATTCAGCAGGAGAAGGAGGAGCTTCATCTTGGTAGCGAATCCCAAGCCCTCCTCCTAAATCGAGATACCGGATGGAGATTCCTTTACCGCGCAGAGATGAAATTAATTCTTTTAATTTACGGAGTGCATCTACGAAAGGCCTGACTTGAGTGAGCTGGCTGCCAATATGACAATCTAAGCCGACAATTTCGACTCCCGGAAGCTTGGCTGCTTTTTGATAAAGGGCAAAGGCTTGTTTCACTTCAATTCCAAACTTACTTTTTTTCATGCCGGTTGAAATATAAGGATGTGTTTTGGGATTGATGTTGGGATTGACGCGAAGTGAGATGGGGGCTTTTTTTCCTTTTTGAGAAGCGACCTCATTGAGCGTGTAAAGCTCCTCTTCAGATTCTACATTGAAAAAGAGAATATTTGCATCGAGAGCCATGGCCATTTCAGCTGCAGTTTTTCCAACGCCTGAGTAAACAATTTTTCGAGGCGAAACTCCTGCTTTAACAGCACGAAAAAGTTCCCCTCCGCTTACAATGTCGACTCCCGCACCCTGTTTGGCGAAAAGATTTAAGATGGCTATGTTCGAATTACATTTCATCGAAAAACAAATGAGATGGGGTAGGCCTTGAAAGGCTTCATCAAAAACACGAAAATGTCGCTCGAGAGTGGCGTGGCTGTAGATATAAACTGGAGTCCCTACTTCTTGAGCAATTTGTTGCACGGGAATTGATTCAGCGTAGAGTTGTTTGTTTTTATATTGAAAAAAATGCATAAATTTAAATTTTCAAATTAGATTTAATCGACGGTTGGTTTTTGGCTTGAAAGAATTTTTTGTGCACGACGAATTTGAGCTTGTACTTGAGAAGACGCCGTCCCGCCATAACTTTTTCGTCGATTAACAGAATTTTTGAGATTGATCCACGGGTGAACATCCGCTTCAAAAAGAGAAGAAAAGCGTTTTAAATTTTTAAGATCTAATTTTTCGAGATAGAGTCCTTCTTCTTGGCAAAATCGCACGAGTTTTCCGGCCACATGATGGGCTTCACGGAAAGGAAGCCCTTTTGAGGCGAGATAATCTGCAATGTCGGTGGCCAATAAAAATCCTTCTTGAGTCGCCTTAAGCATCACATCTTCTTTAAAAGAAGTTTCTTCCAACATTTGAGTAAAAATTTTCAAACACGTTTCAGTCGTTTCGGCAGAATCAAATAAGGGTTCTTTATCTTCTTGCATGTCTTTATTGTAGGCCAGTGGGAGTCCTTTTAAAGTGCTAAGCAAGCTCATCAAATTTCCGTAACAGCGGCCTGTTTTTCCGCGAATCAATTCTGGAACATCTGGATTTACTTTTTGAGGCATCATTGAAGAGCCTGTGCAGAATCCTTCGGGTAATTTTACAAAATTAAATTCAGTCGTTGTCCATAAAATCATTTCTTCGGAGAAGCGAGAAAGATGCATTAAAATCAGAGCGCAAGCTGATAAAAATTCGACCACAAAATCCCGATCACTCACTGCGTCGAGTGAATTGGCGCAAACGCGTTTAAATCCAAGCTCTTTGGCAACAAATTGACGATCAATGGGAAAGGTTGTTCCTGCAAGTGCTCCTGAGCCAAGTGGTAACGTTTCTACGCGCTTTAGAAGATCGGTTAAGCGTTCTTTGTCGCGTTGGGCCATTTCAAAATATGCCAAGAGATGGTGCGCGAGTAGAATGGGTTGAGCGCGTTGCAGATGAGTGTATCCAGGTAAAATCGTGTCTGAATAACGCTGGGCAAGTTTGAGAAGAGTTCTTTGAAAATCAATTAAACAAGAAAAAAGAGAATGAATTTTGTGCCGGCAATAAAGTCGCACGTCGGTGGCAACTTGATCATTGCGCGAACGCGCGGTGTGCAGTTTTCCTCCGACAGGGCCGATGCGTCGGATGAGCTCCGCTTCAATATTGAGGTGAATATCTTCTTCTTCAACCTTCCATTTGAAAGATTTATTTTGAATATCTTTCGCAATGCTCTCTAAGCCTTTTTCTATTTTACTAGCTTCGGCTTTTGAGATTATTTTTTGCTTCGCCAACATTTTGACGTGCGCAATGCTTCCCGTAATATCGTAAGGCCAAAGCTTATAGTCAAAGTGAATAGACGCATTGAATTCATCGACCTCTTGTCTGGTTTTTTCTGAAAAACGGCCTGCCCAAAGTTTTTTCGTCATAATGATTTTCCGGCCTCCGGCGGATGAGACACTTCCTTGTCCAGACCCGTCAGGATGCACCCGGACTCGGTCAGAATTAAAATGGATAAAGGGATAAAAAAGTGAAGTCAAGGTAATACTAATAGGAGCTTGTTGAGAGAAGAATAGGGAAGGTTTTTGGGTCAATTTATTCAGGGTATTGTGAGCTGATCAGAGCTGGATAATCGGCTTTTGCGGACTTATTTTATGAAAGGTTGCTTGACAGTTTCTGCAAAATAAGGAGATAATGATTTTAGTTCATTGAACTCACCTTAAGAAGTTAAAGATTAAAAACTAACAATCAGAACCAGTCTATAAAATAAAAACCCCCGAACCTTACATAATATTTATTAGCTTGAAATGTCTTTTAAACAATCAATTTGAACAAAAAAATTAAAGAAAGGATTCTCCAGAGGCGGTTTTCTTATTTGAAGTCCCGTCCTCCTATTCCCTTATGAGCGAAGATACTAACTCTTTCCGTGAAGATAAATCTCGGCGTTACCCCCGTAGACAACACTCCCATCGACGACACAACGAGGATAATCGTCCTCCCAGTCATTATTCGAATAATAATAACAATTCGAATGCTCCTTTGCCTGAAGAAGAAGAAGCTATTGCTGCTCCGCAAGGAGAAATTATGAACCTTAAAGAGCTTAAAGAAAAAAAGATCAATGATTTGATCCAAACGGCTCGCGACCTCAATATTGAGAATGCCGCAGGCATGAAAAAGCAAGAGCTCATCTTTGCGATTTTACAGTCCCAAACCGAAAGAAATGGCGCTGTTTATGGCGAAGGCGTTTTAGAAATTTTGCCCGATGGTTTCGGTTTTTTAAGAGCACCGGACTACAATTACTTGCCAGGCCCCGATGATATTTATGTTTCTCCTTCTCAGATTCGACGCTTTAGTCTGCGCACAGGAGACACTATCTCCGGTCAAATTCGGCCTCCAAAAGATGGAGAGCGTTATTTTGCATTACTTAAAGTTGAAACTTTAAATTTTGAAAAGAGTGAAGCCGCTCGTGATAAAATTATTTTTGATAACCTCACTCCGTTATATCCCAACACCAAATTAAATCTTCAACACGACGCTAAAAATTTCACGACCCGAGTAATCGATTTGCTAACGCCTATCGGCAAGGGACAGCGCGGATTGATTGTTGCCCCTCCTCGTACCGGTAAAACAATGATGATGCAAAATGTGGCGAATGCGATCACTACCAATCATCCCGAAGTGGTTTTGATTGTATTGCTAATCGATGAACGTCCTGAAGAAGTTACCGACATGCAACGCTCCGTGAAGGGCGAAGTGATCAGCTCGACATTTGATGAACCTGCGGCCCGTCACGTTCAGGTGGCTGAAATGGTACTCGATAAAGCAAAACGCTTAGTCGAGCATCGAAAAGATGTAGTGATTTTGCTCGATTCGATTACTCGTTTAGCACGTGCTTACAATACGGTGGTGCCCCCTTCTGGAAAAATCCTTTCTGGAGGTGTGGATTCCAACGCCTTGCATAAGCCTAAACGTTTTTTCGGAGCGGCCCGTAATATCGAAGAAGGTGGTTCGCTGACGATTATTGCAACAGCCTTGATTGACACCGGAAGCCGTATGGACGAGGTTATTTTTGAAGAATTTAAAGGTACCGGTAATTGCGAAATTCATCTTGATCGTAAATTGATGGAAAAACGTATCTTTCCTTGTATTGATATCAATCGCAGTGGAACACGCCGGGAAGAATTATTGCTTCCTGAAAATGTGCTCAATCGTGTTTGGATTTTGCGCAAACTTTTAGCGCCCCTCAATGTCGTTGATTCGATGGAATTTTTAACTGATAAATTAGGTAGTGTGAAAACCAACGCGGATTTCTTGGATTCAATGAATAAATAATTTAACCAAAGACCTTGGGACATTTTTTAGAAATGTTTATTGTAGAGCACCAAGGTAGTTGAAGTGTAGAACGAATAAAATTTCAAAAAATTGTTCCCAAGGTTTTCTCATCTTATGCGCTTACTTTTTCTTGGGGGTGTAAGAACAGTAACGGGATCCATGCACGTGCTTGAAACCGGAGACGAGCGGATCCTGCTCGAGTGCGGTCTTTATCAAGGTCGCCATAAAGAATCCTACGAGAAAAATTCCACGCTTCCTTTTCCTTTCGATTTAAAATCGATTGATTCCGTTATTCTTTCCCATGCCCATATTGATCATTCCGGCAATCTTCCCACCTTATGCAAAAAAGGTTTTGAAGGGAACGTTGTGTGTACACCGGCGACGCGTGATTTATGCTCCGTCATGTTGATGGATGCAGCCTATATTCAGCAGCAAGATGCGGAATATATTAATAAACATGAATTGTTTGATCCGGACATGGGGCCCGTGCATCCTATTTATGATGAAGACGATGTGGTGCAGGCGATGAGTCAATTTATCTCTATGGATTACCATCGTTCTTTAAAAATTAGTCCGAACGTGAAGCTTACTTTTCATGATGCCGGCCACGTTTTAGGTTCGGCGATCGCCGTAATGGATGTGAAGAAAAACGGCAACCGCATGCGCATTGGTTTTTCTGGGGATTTGGGCCGAAAAAATATGCCTTTGATGAGTAATCCAGAGGCGCCTGAAAATTTAGATTATTTGATTATCGAAAGTACCTATGGAGATCGGGAGCATGATCCCATCGAAACCATGAAGAGAGAGCTCGCCCGGATCATTAACGAAACCTATGCGCGAAAAGGAAAAGTGATTATTCCTTCTTTTGCGCTCGAGCGTACCCAACTCTTAGTTTACACCTTAAATCAATTGACCCGAGAAAAAATTATCCCTGAAATTCCTATTTATGTGGATAGTCCGCTCTCTGTTTCCATTACCGATATTTTTAAATTGCATCCCGATTTGCTCGATAAAGAAACGCGAAAATTCATTCGTAAACATGGAGATCCTTTTGGATTTAAAAATTTGGTGTATTTAACCGATACCGAATCCAGCCGCGCACTCAATTATAAAAGTGAGCCCATGATTATTATTGCAGGCTCAGGCATGTGCGAAGGTGGAAGAATCGTTCATCACTTGCGCAATAATATCGAAAATCCCAACAACACTGTTTTAATTATTGGTTATCAAGCCCACCATACGTTAGGTCGACGTTTAGTCGAGAAGCGAAGACGTGTGCGTATTTTTGGAGTGGAACGCGATTTAAATGCGCGGGTTGAAGTAATCAATTCCTTTTCAGCCCATGCCGATAAAGGTGAATTGATGGAATTTGTCGAGCGTTGCCAAAAAACTTTAAAAGGGATTTTTATTGTGCATGGCGACGAAGAACAATCCTTGGCATTTGCCGCCAGCATTCAAAAAGCAGGTTTCCAAAATGTGATGGTCCCTACGCCTAAGCAGTTTGCGGAGCTTGAAGTTTAATTATTTGAAAATTTTAGTAGGACCCCAATTGCGCCGAAATGTTTTGGCCATCGAGAATTGGCTTTGAAGGGTTTGACGGCAGTCATCTGAGATTTTATATTCATCCGCGCATTTCACGCAGAGCCATTTCTTATTTTCAATCAAACGATTGCGATGTTCGTAGTATTCCACGTCGGGCCCACTCTTCTGACAGGCATCGCAGTGGGTGCGTAAATGGTGGTGGTGCTTACCTTCTAAAAATCCTGGTTTCTGGGTTTGAAATTGAGAAGGAGGAGCCGCGCGCCGAATAGGAGCGGGGGCTGCTTTTTTATTTTCAGGCTTATCTTTTTTTTCTTTAACAAGACCTGCTTTGAGGAGCGCTTGTTGGAGTGTCGTTGTCATACTGTATCCACTAAAGTATCTGCCCCGCAAAGGCATTGGTTATAATATTAATGTAACTGATGGCTCCAGCGCCTGGCGCTGCTACGTAAGCGGTTGTGCCGTTTCCACTGCCATCCGTCAAGATAGCAATTCCCTCTGAACCTAAGCCATTTAAAGTAGTCACTCGGGTGGTGGAGAAAGAAGATAAATCGGCGGTGACATCGATAATCCCAAAATCGCCGGTAGATTCACTCACTCCGCCTACAAGAATACCATTGGAAAGAGTGCTGGATGCTACCTCAGACATCGATCCACTTAATAAGTCAGTCGCAGAGAGGCTAGTTCCTGGTGGGGGTGGACTTATGGTTGATCCAATCTGGGTGGACGATGCAGGAGTGGTCACATTAAAGTTAAAAACTTTCACTTGATTGGTGGGAGGACTAATTGCAAAGAGCGCGGTCCCTGTTCCGTTGCTTGTTGCTGAAACATCGCTGGTCACAAAGCCTACGTCGAGTGTTGTTGCGGCAATTGAGAGATCTGTCGTATTAATAATAGAAATTAAATTGCCTCCCAAAGAAGAAACGAAGAGTCTGCTAATGCTTTCATTTACTTCCATTTTCACAGGGCTTGCCTGCACGCTTAAGGGGGAATTACTGAGTTCTGCACCCGTCGAACTATTATAAGCATGCACTGTTGAAGCTGTTGTGTCCGAGACAAATAAATTTCCAGTGGCTTGATCGATTGCTAATCCACCCAACACATCTGTGTTTGTGGATCCTACTGTAATGGGAGAAATGGAAGCGACCTGAAGACCTGCTGAACTATAATCTAATACCATAATTTGATTACGAGGCGCGGGCCCTGTACCGATGATAAAAATTCGACTCACTCCACTGCCCAGATTTAAAGCGGCAATATCTTGAGGAAGTTGAGGAAGTGTAATGCTGCTCGTACTGTTAAGAAGGGGTGCACCCGTTACAATGCTGTTGTCGGTAAGGCTGATCAGTGAAAAACCGTTGTTTTGGGAATCCACAGCAAAAAGACGGCTATTGGTGGCATCAATTGCCACATAAGCCGGAGCAAGGAGAATGTTGGGAGCCCCATTGTTCACGGCACAGGCACAGTTGAGCAAAATACAGAAGAATGCGCCTAGAAATTTGAGTGCGAAGGAAAAAGTTTTTGTTTCAGGTTTCATGAGATTACCTAGATTCCGTCAATCTTTAAGGAAAGGAAGAAACAACGGATTGTGTGGTTCCATTGATGATAGAAATATTGTTGGTGTTCAAATTTAAAACGTAAATATAAGGAACTCCGCCAAAATGGCCCACACTGACGCCAAATGGATTTTGACCAATATTCACTCCAGCCGGGAGACTTTGATCAAGGTGGAGGCGCGTAATTTCTACTTGCAGTTGAGTGTCGATAATCGAGAGTTCATTCTCGTTACTTAAAGTCACATAGGCCCTTGAGTTTACGGTATCGAGGGCAATCTCATTAGGGTTTTGATCCAAGGGGATTTGATTTACCGCTACCGACGAGAGGGCCACTTCTACTGGATTTCCCGTTACCGGGGGAAAAGCTTGTTCGGAAAAAATTTGAAGCGAGGGAGGGGAGCCTTCTACAATATAAGTGTATTGCGAATCACTGGCGGCTCCTCGTGTTGAGGTCGCATTATTAACCGCATAGTCAATTCCTTCAATGCCTCCAGTGGTTACAGCCGAAGTGGGTGCTGTGATTTGGGATCGATTGGCAATGAGAAGTCGATCTTGTCGATTCGTAATGTAAATGTAATTTCCGGAAGGAGAAAAAGTTCCTTCAGCGATCGTAGTAGTGTTAACGTCGTCACCTGAGCTTGTTTGCAGACTGCTTAAATTTAAATAAGTACGTTGAGCGAGATTAGAAACTAAGAAGTAATCTACCGATTGGCTGTTGAAAGTATAAAGATTGGTTCCATCGGAAATAATTCCAAAAGGATTTGCATCGGTTTCGTATTCGGTGACTTGTAAATAAGTGGGGGAGCTTGCATCGACGTTAATCACCAAGATTTGATCGGTGGTATCCGAAGCGTTGTCGCTTAAACGATTGGCCACGTAGAGTAATTGGGTGGTGGTATTGAGGTATGCCTGTCCTGAAAAACTTTTAATGGTAATGGTATTTAAAACTGCAGGAGCCGTGGGGTTGGTCAAATCTAGTACCATGAGCGAGCCATTTCCATAAGAAACGGCATTGTTCGAATTCAGTAAGTAACCGCGGCTTCGTGTTTCATCAATGGCCATGAATATAGGTTGGGCCAAGACAGGCGGGCTTGCATTTGTTGGAATTGAAGGGAAAATATTAGGCCCCGCACAAGCAGGAAGAAAAAAATAAGCCAAGAGAAGTATTTTTAAGAAGTTTTTTTTCATGATCTAACGTGTCGAAGAACCTTTCAATCCCTCTTCTTTTAAAACTGCTTGGGCTGCTGCTAAGCGTGCAATGGGTACTCGGTAAGGAGAGCAGCTCACATATTGCAATCCGTTACGATGGCAAAACTCTACGGACTCAGGGTTTCCTCCGTGCTCACCACAAATTCCGGCTTTGAGTTCGGGTTTGGTCTTGCGTCCGAGTTCAACGGCCATTTTTATTAAGCGGCCTACCCCTTCTTGATCTAAAACAACAAATGGGTCTTGGACAAAGATTTTCTTTTCAATGTAGTAAGGTAAAAATTTGCCTACGTCATCCCGCGAAAAACCAAAAGTAGTTTGAGTTAAATCATTGGTGCCAAACGAGAAAAAATCTGCGGCCTCGGCCACACGGTCGGCGGTGATTGCTGCACGCGGAAGCTCGATCATGGTTCCTACTAAATATTGAAGCTGAACTGATTTTTCTTTCATGACTTGTTCACAAATGTTTTCAGTAACTTCTCTTAAAATCGCTAACTCTTTCACATCCGCTACTAAAGGAATCATGATTTCAGGGATAATTTTGAATCCCTCTTCTTTGGCTAATTCGCAAGCGGCTTCCATGAGGGCACGTACTTGCATTTCGTAAATTTCAGGAAAAGTGATTCCCAAACGGCATCCCCGATGCCCGAGCATAGGGTTCATCTCTTTTAAACTTTCATTCTTTGCCGTGAGTTTCTCAGGTGAAATATCCATGCTTTTAGCAAGTTGAGAAATCTCTTCTTGGGTATGGGGTAAAAACTCGTGGAGAGGAGGGTCCAGTAAGCGAATCGTGACTGGCAAATCTTTCATTTCGCGGAAAATACTTTTGAAATCTCCTTTTTGCATGGGGAGGATTTTTTTCAACGCTTTTTCACGGCCTTCACGGTCTTCAGAAAGAATCATTTCACGCACGGCCTGGATGCGGTCTCCATCAAAAAACATGTGTTCGGTGCGGCAAAGACCAATGCCTTCGGCCCCAAATTGTCGGGCGACCTTTGCATCGTGTGGGGTGTCGGCATTGGTGCGTACTTTTAAGCGGCGAATTTCATCCACCCAATTCATGAGAATCGCAAAATCTCCAGAGAGGGTAGGTTGTAGGGTAGGCGCTTTGCCTAAAATAATTTCTCCCGTAGAACCATCCAGGGTAATCCAATCGCCTTGAGCAATCGTCTTTCCTCCCAATCTGAATTCTTGCTTGTCGTAATCGATTTGGAGCTCACCGCAACCACTCACGCAACATTTGCCCATGCCACGGGCAACGACGGCAGCGTGTGAAGTCATTCCACCGCGCGCTGTTAAAATTCCTTCAGAGACATGCATGCCATGAATATCTTCGGGAGAAGTCTCCAGTCTTACTAAAATGACTTTTTCGCCTTTATTCACAGATTTTTCAGCATCTTCGGCCGAGAAAACGACTTGACCGCTAGCTGCTCCAGGGGAGGCTGGAAGGCCTTTTCCGAGGATTTCTTTTTTTGCCTTGGGGTCTAAAGTAGGATGGAGAAGTTGATCTAAGCTTGCCGCATCCACTCGAAGAATGGCTTCTTTCTGCGTAATTAATCCTTCGTTTACCATGTCGACTGCCGCTTTAATCGATGCTTTTGCAGTGCGTTTGGCATTTCGGGTTTGCAGCATCCAGACTTGGCCACGTTCAATCGTGAACTCGATATCTTGCATGTCGCGGTAATGTTTTTCGAGTTTTTGGTAGATCGATTCGAGTGTTTTGTAGCACTCGGGCAAAACTTCTTCCATCGAGGGAAGCGGCGATTGTCCCCTGCTTTTTCCGGCCAAATTAATGGGTTGAGGGGTGCGGATACCAGCCACCACATCTTCTCCCTGAGCATTAACCAAAAATTCCCCATAAAAGAAATTTTCTCCGGTAGATGGATCGCGGGTGAACGCAACACCGGTAGCACAATCTTCTCCCATATTTCCAAATACCATCGATTGAATATTGACTGCAGTGCCCCATTCGGCAGGAATCGCATGAATGCGGCGGTATTCAATGGCGCGTTTGTTCATCCAGGATTTAAAAACGGCACTGATTGCGCCCCAGAGTTGTTGCCAAGGATCTTCCGGAAAATCTTTACCGGTTTGGGTTTTTACAATTTCTTTAAACTCGGAGACTAGGGTTTTCCAATCTTGAGCGCTCAGGTCGGTATCGAGTTTTAGCTTTTTTTCTTCTTTTAAGCGATCGATACGTTGTTCAAATTTATGGCGCGGAACTCCTAAAACCACATCGCTATACATTTGGATAAAACGCCGATAACTATCATAACCAAAGCGTTCATTGCCGGAGCTTTCAATAATTCCCTGGACGGTTTCAGAGTTGAGCCCTAAGTTTAAAATCGTATCCATCATGCCAGGCATGCTCGCGCGGGCCCCAGATCGTACAGAGACTAAAAGAGGGTTATGGGCATCGCCAAATTTTCTGCCCATTAAGGCTTCTACTTTTTGAAGATTTCCACGGATCTGCGATTCAAGCTCGGCTGGATATTGTTGGTTATGTTGATGATGGTAAGTGCAGACTTCGGTAGTGATTGTAAATCCCGGGGGAACTGGAATTCCTAGGTTGGTCATCTCGGCAAGGTTGGCTCCCTTGCCCCCTAGGAGATTTTTCATGTCTGATTTTCCGTCGGCTTTTCCTTTGCCGAAAAAATAAACGTATTTTTGACTCATAGCGATTTTTTACCTTTCCTTCTCAAGCCAACTCAAGCCTTGGACGGAAAGAAAAGAATATTTAAGGATTAATTTTTTCTTCTAAATAATTTTTTAACTGATCCATTGCAATTCGATCTTGCTGCATGCTGTCGCGATGGCGAATGGTTACTTTTTGATCTTGCTCCGATTCAAAATCGTAAGTGATGCAAAACGGGGTTCCAATTTCATCGTGACGTCGGTAGCGCTTTCCAATACTGCCGCTTTCGTCATAATCTGTTTTCCAATACTTGCGAAGTGCTTTTTCGAGTTTTTGGGCGGGTTCTGCCAATTTTTTTGAAAGTGGAAAAACAGCCGCTTTACAAGGAGCAATGTGAGGCGCAAAACCTAAAACAATGCGCTCTTCCTCTCCTTTGCCATCTTCAGAAACCACTTTTTCTTCCCGGTAGGCATCACTGAATACCGTAAGAAAGGTACGGTCGACCCCCAGAGAAGTTTCAATCACGGCAGGGATATATTTTTCTTTCTTTTCATCATCAAAAAAGCTCAAGTCTTTACCAGAGGCCTTGCTGTGTTGACTTAAGTCGTAGTTGGAACGATTGGCAATTCCTTCGAGTTCCGACCAGCCAAACGGAAATTGATATTCCACATCGGTGCAGCCTTTTGCATAATGAGCGAGTTCATCTTTTGCGTGCTCGCGTAATCTAAGTTTTTCGCGCTTAATCCCTAAATCGACAAACCATTGAAAGCGTTCTTGGGTCCAATATTGGTACCACTTTTCACCTTCGGCTTCGGCAGGATGTATAAAGAATTCCATTTCCATTTGTTCAAATTCGCGTGAACGGAAAATAAAGTTACGTGGAGTGATTTCATTTCGAAAGCTTTTGCCGATTTGAGCGATACCAAAAGGAATTTTTTGCCGAGAGACAGTTTGAATATTTTTAAAATTCGTGAAAATCGATTGGCAAGTTTCAGGACGCAGGTAAGCAATTGCCGATTCATCTTTGACTGCTCCCACGTATGTTTGAAACATGAGGTTGAATTGGCGGATTTCAGTAAGCTCGCCTTCTCCCTTTTTAGCCACGGCGCAATCCGAAACGGTTAAAGAAGGCTTTTTCAAACAGGGACTGGATTCAATCTGATCAGCACGAAATCGTCCTTTACAAACTTTACAATCAACCATTGGATCTGAAAAACAAGAGACGTGTCCGGAGGCCTCCCAAGTTTTAGGATGGCAGATGATGGAAGTATCGACACCCACGACATCGTCACGCAGGCCCACTATTTTTTTCCACCAGAAATTTTTCAGATTGTTTCGGAGTTCAATTCCCCAAGGCCCGTAATCCCAAAAACCATTAATTCCTCCATAGATCTCACTGGATTGAAAAACAAAGCCTCGACGTTTTGCTAAACTAACTAGTTGTTCCATAATGGGTGAAAACCTTTATTTTTTTATGAATAGGGCCTGCTATCATTGGGAGAAAGAGAGGGTCAAGTTATTTGAGTCTGTAGCGTTTATTCTTCTTTTTTTCTCCATTTTCCTTAAGATCTAATTTAGCGCCTTACTTATTTTTAATTGATTTCAGTGAGATCGCTGCGTTAAAATTTATATCTTAAAAACCACCCTTACTCTTTAAAGAGACGGTAATCCCTATTATGAAAAGAACACTTCTTTATCTTGCGGTACTTGTCGTGCTTTTACCTTCTTTGCCGGCCTGTAAGTCAAAAGACAAAAAAACCTCTCCCAAATCCGGGGAAAAAATCTATCCGGTATCTGTAACGCCAGTCGTGAATCTCGAATTACCCGATGCGCGAGAAGTGAAAGGCTTGTTTGTTCCGTCCGATAAGCTCGATGTTAAAAGTGAGCTTGAGGGAAAAGTGCTTAATGTGGCGGTAAATGAAGGACAGAACGTGACGATGGGTGAGTTACTTGCGACCATTAATCCTGAAACCCTTCAGCTTCTTTTAGAAAAAGAAAAAGCCGAGCTTAAAGAAGTGGAATTAAAACTAGAAAATCCTACCCCAAGCAATGTGCGCGAAGTGAAGCGGCCCGAAGGCCCTCGAACTCCTGAAAATCCCCAGGCGCCAGTAGTGAATCCGACTCCAGAAGCGGAGGCAGCCCAAGCAGAGACGCAGAAAGCTGAAAATACAAAACCAGAAAATGCCGAAGAAGAAGCTTCTGCCAAAACAGTAGGTCCCGAAAGAAATGAAACTCAAATTCGTGTGGATGAAGCCACGCTTGATCGCCTTAAAACCTCGATTGCTTTCACCGAAAAGAAGCTTGAATTTACTAATATTACCTCAGGCATTAGTGGGATGGTCGCGCATAAGAATATTACCGATGGAAGTGTAGTGGCGCTCGGTGAAATTTTATTTCAAGTTGTGAGGATTGATCCTATTTTATTTTCGATGAGCGTCGATAAACAGACCGTATTGAGTTTAAAAAAAGAACAGCGTTTAGATGTGATGTCTGAAGATATGCCTGGATACGATTTAACCGGAGACATTGTCTATATTTCCCCCGAAGCGGATACACAGTCTCATCGTTATGAAGTACGGATTTCATTACCCAATACGCAACAAAAAATTAAAGCAGGGATGGCCGGTAAAGCCTTTATTCCGTTGAACGAATCGCGTAATACTTTAGTTATTCCCGAAGCTGCCCTTGTTCAAAAAGACGGCAAGGCCTACGTATATGTATTGAAGGGGACGGTAGCAGAGCGAAGATCGGTAGAGTTAGGAATTCAGCATGAGAATAAGGTAGAAGTGACTAAGGGAGTGAAAGAAGGTGAAGAGGTGGTGGTGAAGGGGCATGCGACCTTCGACGAAGACGAAGAGTTCGTAAAAAAAGAGTGAATGCGTTTCATAATTTCCTTTTTGCCGCGTTGCCCAGTCGTTCGCAATCCTCATCACGTGTAATCACGGGATACCGGTTGCTCACTTCTGTGCGCCTTGCCTAAAGAAAATTCTGAAACGCAATAACCAAACTAAAGTGTAATTTTAAAACTGAGTGGGTGAAGTAATTTCTTCGGTGGGGGTGTTTTCTTCGAAAAGTAGGGAGTCTTGGGGGGTGAGAAAGGCGCGGCCGATCACACGTCCACTAAAAGGATTAATATTGAGTTTGAGTTCGCCTTCTTTATTGCGGCGACCATTGATAAACAAACCAAAATCACGGATTTTTTCACGGATTTTTTTTCCCATAGAATGATTCTACTGCCTTGCATAAAATGAGATTTTTGGCAATATCTCTATATAAAGAGAGGTTCTTATGTATAAAAATATACTCGTTTGCTTAGATGGCTCGGAACAAGACCGCTTAGTCGGGACGGCGGCACTTTGGCTGGCGCAGTCCTTAAAAGCCACCCTTCATGCCCTACACGTTCAAGATCTAATGACCCTCGAAGGCCCGTTAATGTATGATTTGTCGGGCTCTATTTCTTTGATTCCGCAGATGGATTTAATGCAAGAAACCCGAAAATTTATGGAAGAGCGGGGCCGCACTATTTTGGGGCAATTTGCCAAAGATTGCGAAGAGCGCTCCATCCCTTGCAAGACCTATTTAGAAGAAGGGTTAGTCCATAAAGTCATCTTAGATAAAGCGCAACTTCATGATTTAACTTTACTCGGAAGAAGAGGCTTAAACTATAAGCTAGACCGGGAGCTTTTAGGCTCTACCGCCGATCGAGTGGTTCGAAGTACCACTGCACCTCTTTTAGTGATTACTCATCAATTTAACCCTCTCCTATCTCCGTTACTTGCTTATGATGGAACTCAGGCGAGTCGTGAGGCTATGATTTCAGCAGTTAAGTTACTTTCGGACTTAAAACTCCCCCTCACCGTTTTAACAGTGAATGCAGATGCAGCCGAGGGAAAACGTATTTTGGGTGAAGCCAAAGAATATCTCGATTCGTATCCCTTAGTCGTGAAGTATGATTGCGTGCCGGGTACGCCGCGGCATGAAGTGCCCGAATATGCGAAGCGGCATGCCCATGATTTAATTATTTTGGGTTCGCACGGACATCGAGGATTGGTGAAGATGATTTTGGGGAGTACCACCGAGTATGTTCTCTGGCAAGGTGCAGCCCACGTCCTCCTCGATCGATAGTGTGTTTCATAAATTCCTTTATACGGCGTTGCCCTCAAGTTCACGATCCTCGCGTACAAACACGTACGCTCCGGTCGTTCACTTTCAGGCGCCTTGTCTAAAGAAATTTCTGAGACACAAATAATAAACTTATGAAAAAATATTTTTATTTTTTAGGGATGTTCCTCAGTTTTTTTTCGTTTCATTCTTGGGCGGCGCAGGTTCAATGGCGGGCTTTAAGTCCGGGCCTGGAAGAAGCTCAATATACTACTCAAGATAGTCATCAAAATCCGGTGAGTTTCTTGCTCTATAAAATCGATCTCAAGCGCTACAAAATTCAGCCGGTTCAAGCGCTCGATTATCGCTCCGATAAAATGTTGGTCAAAGAAATGGTTCAGAAAAGTGGAGCTTTGCTAGGAATTAATGGAGGTTTTTTTGATCCAGCTTATAAATCGTTAGGTTTGCTCGTGAAGGATGGCAGAGAATTAAATGCGGTAAAACCGGTGAGTTGGTGGGGAGTTTTTTTCATCGAAAGTGGTGTTCCTCAAGTGGTAAAATCGAGTGACTATAACCCCCGTGGATTTGTAGAATTCGCTATTCAAGCGGGTCCGCGCTTAGTTGAGAATGGGAGTGTGATTCCGTTAAAGCCGAATATTTCCCAAAAAACTTTTATCGGCGCAACAGCCAATCAAGAAATTATTTTAGGAGTGACGGATAAAAGTGCTTTAGAAGCCGAAGATTTCGCCCGGATTTTAGCTCAAGAACTTAAATTGAATACTGCCTTGAATTTAGATGGGGGTTCTTCGACTCAGCTCTATGCGAAAGTAGGAAACTACGAAAAAGAAACCCCTGTTTTGGCCTCGGTTGCCAATGGTTTAGTGGTTATCCCTCGAAGATAATTTTCTATGAATTCTCCCCAAAAACAGCGTTGTGCCTGGGCCGGAGAAGATCCTCTTTATATTCATTATCACGATACCGAATGGGGAGTACCGGTTTACGACGATCGCAAACTCTTTGAGTTTTTGATTTTAGAAGGGGCGCAGGCAGGCTTGAGTTGGATTACAGTTTTGAGAAAGCGTGAAAACTACCGCGAAGCCTTTGAAAACTTTGACCCTGAAAAAGTGGCGCGTTTCAATAAACGCAAAATTGAATCTCTTTTAAAAAATCCGGGGATTATTCGAAATCGTTTAAAGGTAGAATCAACAGTTTCAAATGCTCAAGCTTTTTTAAAAATTTTGGATGAGTTTAAAACCTTTAGTGATTATCAATGGGGATTCGTGAATAATCGCCCCATTCAAAATACTCGAAAAAATTTAAAAGATTTACCCGCCGAGTCGCCCGAATCGGATGCCTTTAGCAAAGATTTAAAAAAACGGGGTTTTCGGTTTGTGGGTTCCACCATTATTTATGCGCATATGCAGGCCACAGGCATGGTGAATGATCATCTCATCACCTGTTTTCGGCACCAAGAAGTTAAAAAGTAGAAAAACCATGGAACACTTTCTTCATAATCTTTATGACCCGGCGGTGCAAAGAGCGGGTATTCTAGTCTGTTTCTTGGCTCTACTTCATCTTTTGAGCCCTTTCATCCGCAAGATTTTTTCGATGTCTGAAATTTTCATGTCTTCTTTAGGCGGCGGTTTTGTCGTCGCCTTTATCTTTTTGCATTTGTTGCCGGGCCTGGCGGAAAATCAACACGCGTTGGGAGCTGTACTCGCAAAGAATTACGACGTGACCCCTTTTCTAGATTTACTCATTTACTTTGTGGGCCTGCTTGGATTTTTACTCTTTTTGGGTCTGCAGCGCTGGGTAGATTTTCATCATGCTCAAAACTCTGAAATCAAATCGTTGATTTTTTATCCTCACTTGATCGCGCTCTTAATTTTAAACGGGATTATTGCGTATACTATGCCCTTGCGGGTGCAAATCGGTGGCGGGTATTCGCTTTTGTTTACATTTGTAATGACTTTGCATTTGATGTTGGTGGACCGTTCACTCGAGGAGAAGCTCCCCGCTTATTTCTACGCTCGAGGCCGCTATTGGCTCATCCTTTCTTTAGGCATCGGTTGGCTCTGGGCCATATGGGATGAGCCCGATCAAGTGCTCACTGCCGCCTTGCTCAATGCCTTTTTGGGTGGGTCCGTACTCCTCAATGTTTTTCGAAACGAAATCCCTTCGTCAAAACAATCGAGCTTCCCATGGTTTCTGATCGGCTGTTTATTGGGGAGCGTTTTGTTGGGTACTTTGGCGTATATGCAGTCTTAAGTAATTGATTTTATTTTATATTTTCACATGGTGGCTTTGTTAACACTTTTGGATAATAAGTAGGCATTATGAAATCATATTGACAGATAATATCATAAATAAGATATTATCTGGTAATATGAAAATAGAGCCTAAATTATTGTTAGAGTTTCAAACTCTTGCCCTCCGTCAGCGAGGCGTATTTTCGGTAAGTGATTTGGCCAATTATTTTTTAACTTCCACCGCATTGGCCCTGAATCGCAAGTTAGCCCCTTTCCTCCAATCTGGCATTTTGTATCATTTCTGCCGAGGATTTTATGTTGCACAAGATTTTAGCTTGGAGTGGCTTTCTCAACGTATTTGTCCAAAATCTGCCATTAGTTTTGGTTCAGTCTTGGCAAAAAATCTTCTGATTGGTTCTATCCCCGAAAAAACAGTTTATGCGGTCAAGATAGGCAAGAGCCGGATTTACCGTTCTCCTGTAGGTCAAGTTGTCCATCTAGGTTTTTCACATATTCTTAAGAAGAGAATTTGGTTTGGGTACGATAGCGTTGAACAGGGGATTTGTTATGCGGATAAAGAAAAAGCTTTTTTAGATACACTCTATTTTTATCAATCTGGGCAAAAATTTTCTTTTAATATTTATTCGGATATTCATTTAGATCTGCTCGACCAAAAAAAAATTGAAGAATATTTAAAACGTTATCGTAATCCAAAATTTGTTAAATTTGTAGAAGGGGTCTTGAATGGAGAACATACAGAGTGAAGAAGCCTTTCGTGTGTGGTTGATGAATTATCTTTCTGAGAAGCTTGGCAAGCATGCTATCTTGAAAGGAGGCATGGTTTTAAGATTACTCGATTGCCCTCGTTTTACGAATGACTTGGACTACGTCTTTGTGCCTTTTCATTCCAAAAAACAAATTGTTCCTTTGGTTCGTGAGATTTTTGAAGAGGTAGAAGGTTTAAAATTAGAAGTTCAACTTCATTCTACTCAAGCTCGATTTATTCTTACTTTAACCAATAATTTTGGCCGATTTAAAACCCAAATCGAAGCAAATGTTGCAGAAGAATGTGCCGCCGAAGCTTTAAGTTCAGGAGATTTTGCTCTCAAGCAAAATCAAATTCCTCATGTGATTCGAGTCATGCGTTTTGATATAGCGATGGCACACAAGCTTGCTGCGTGGAATGAAAGACGCTTGATGCGTGATTTATATGATGTTTATTTTTTCTATAAGAATTTAAAAAGATTACCTGATTTATCTACTTTAAAAAAACGGTTAGAAAAAATTCAGTACGCAAAACGGATGCCCAAGAATCTTCCTCGAAAACTGAGTTTAGAGGAATTTTGGGAGCTTTTTAAAAAAGAAATTCAAGATTTATCTGCTTCAAAATTGGAAGAAGAATTAAGAGATTCTTTAGATGTCCATTCGCTTCTGGGTCTGGAAAGTAAGATGAAGATAGTATTCACTGAAATGGTAGAAAAAATCCGAGAAAATAAAATTTAATGACGTTTGTTTAAAGATCACTTCCACTTCCCAAACGAATTAATCACATCCGCGTTAGAATTTGCCGATTCCGAAGGCACCATCACAAAGCTTCGTCTCACAGAAGGGCCCGTGACTTCGCGAACCCAATGGCCTTTCATATTTCGATGATAAGTCGCGGGGGTGTAAATTCCTTCGCCCACGATTAAAATTCCTTCGTACCAATTGTCGGAAATAGCGGTTGCACGCAACAAACGCCATGATTCAGCCTCATGGCCATCACGGAAGAGTTGGTTTAAGTCCCGCATGCCTAGAGCGGGTGTGTAAACAAACGCGCGAGTATCCGACTCTCCCGGCACTTGGGCCTCTCCGACCACGATTTCACGCCTAGAAATAGCGTGTGCGTGATTGGATTCTTCTGAGCGGCCACTGATCGTCCCTAATTCATGGGTGTTTGAGGCTCGCAGTCTATAATCGATTGAATCCAGATTAGCTACAAAGGCCCTTTCATGATTCTCAGAGTTCACAAGGTTGCCTAAGAGATAATAACTTCCAAAAACTTCATGTGTTACGATCTCTTGGAGTTTTGCAGCAATTCCTCCAAACGTTCCTAAATCGTAGACTGCATTATTTCTCGCGTCTTCATAAACAAAGGTATAAAAAATTCGACTTCTTCCGGGCAAACTCGCGAGTTCGTAGTTCCCTATTCCCATAGCCCGACGATCTCCAGTTGTTGATCCTATCCCAAAACGAATTTCACTGAGGGAAACCTCCGGAAAAATCACGCGTATTTTATTGATATTTTGAGGAACAGTATCTTCACCGGGGCGAAAATAAAATGCTTCCCATTGGCCTTCTGAATTTTGAAAACTTCCCCATATCATGCCTTGCCAACCTCCTGCGTAGAAAACTCGGCTTCCATGAGTGGCATCGGTTGGAACAATTCCTCGTTGTTCCACAGAAGGATCATCTCGGTTAGGATGATAGTAATAAAAACCACGGGGGATGCCGGCAGGACTTCGAAAAGTTCCAGCGATATCTACCCATCCAAAGCCAGAAGCTCGAAACATATTTTCGGTGATGTAGCCTGAAAAAGGATCTAAACCTCCTGGAGAAGCTAAAACTGATTGGAGGTCATATTCTGAAAAACGAGCATCTCCGGATCTTATTTCAAATAAGCCCCCACTGCCTGGGGAAGGGAAGTCTATTCCTTTCGCTCGTCCTGTTTCGGAGTCAGGGCCCAAGACTCCGGCGGGATCCACATATTGGGGATGAATATTATGAAGGGGAAAAATATCAAATCGGGTTTCTGAATTAAGGGTTGTTCTTTCAGGGCTCCATTGAGCGTTGGCTTGAAGGGCAAAAAGTGAAACAAAAGACAGGATAAATAATTTAAAAAGAATTTTCATTGGGGCTCCTAAAATAAGTGGATCTACTTCCTAAGGTAAGACCATTTTCGGTAAAAGAGACTGGAAAAGTTGCTGACGCAGAGAGTTAATTTTGAATAACCCCATCGTCACCTGGTACCAAAAGGCCTTTTGGTACCAGGTGACGATGGAAGCGCCCCCATATCCAGTGGTTTTTTTCAGAACCCCCACCTATTACTAGTGTTTTTAAGGTTTACTCACGCTTGCACACTGTGTTAATGGTGATCTAATAGTCTCATTTTTGAGGGGTCGGGCACTTGAAAATAAAACAAATCGAAATTCAAGGTTTTAAGTCGTTCGCAGACCGTACCGTCGTGCGTTTTCAGGACGGAATTACGGGTATTGTAGGGCCTAATGGTTGCGGAAAATCCAACGTGGTCGATGCGATTCGGTGGGTGATGGGGGAAATGAGTGCCAAACACCTTCGTGGTCGCGAAATGCAAGATATTATCTTTTCGGGCTCGGATAAACGCGCTCCAGCTGGCATGGCCGAAGTGGTGATGACTCTTTCTAATGAAGAAGGCCGCGCGCCTGCGGCGTATTCCCATTTTTCTGAAATTTCCATTTCGAGGCGTTTACATCGCTCCGGCGAGAGCGAATATGCGATTAATAAGTCTACTTGCCGCTTGCGAGATATTTACGATTTATTTTTAGGCACAGGCGTTGGCACCAAAGCTTATTCGATCGTCGAACAAGGACAGATTGGTCAAATTATCACTTCAAAGCCCGAAGATCGCCGCCGAATCATTGAAGAAGCTGCTGGAATTTCTAAATTTAAAGCACGCAAAGAAGCCGCTCTTCGAAAAATGGAAGGAACCCAAAATAATCTGACGCGTCTGCAAGATATTTTAGGAGAGCTTTCCCGCCAAATTAACTCCCTTGATCGTCAGGCAAAAAAAGCGGAAAAATTTAGACATATTCGCGAAGAATTAAAGGGCTTAGAGCTTCATTTGGCTTCGCACGATTTTATTATTGAAACTCGGGAGATTCATCAGTCCGAAAAAGATTTAGGGATCTATGCCCATCAAGAAACTGAGCAAGGCACGGCGCTTGCTACCTTAGATAACGAATCGGAAACTTTAAAATTACAAATTACTTCCGAAGAGCAAGAAATCTCTCGCTCTCAAGAATCTCTTTACGAAAAAAATAATCAATTAAAACTTCATGAGCAGGGTGTGCAGTTTAAAAATCGAGAACTCAGTTTGCTGGCTGAGCAAGAAGCCAATGCCTTAAAAGAGATTGAAGAAATTAAAGTGAGAGCTCAGCAAGTTGACGAAATGCTTTCTCAAGTCAATGAGCAACAATTAAAAATTGATTGGATGGTCGCTCAGTCTGATGAAGAGCTTGCATCGTTCGAAAAAGTGGTTCAAGCGCGTGAAGAGCAAACAAAGGTTTTCAGTCAAGATCTCGAAAGATTACAACAAGAGGTCTTAAGATATGTCCAGCTTGCCTCAGAGGGTGCCTCCAAACAAGAACTGATTAACCACCAAAAAATTGATCTCAAAGGTCGAATTGCAAAAAATCAGGGAGAGATTGAAGAAATTGATCGCCAACTCAAAAACTGGGTGGCTCGCCTCCATCAAGATCAAGAAGCCTTGAATGAATTTAATCAATTGAAGTTAGGACTAGGCAACCAGTCAGAAAATATCGAACAAGCCTTAAATAAAGAACGCGAAGAATTAGAGTCCGAAAAAACCAAACTTAGCCAATTCAAAGAAGAATTAAGCAATAAACGTTCGCGTTTGGCGTCTTTGCTCGAAATCCAACGCAATTTCGAAGATTATCAAGAAGGTGTGCGTCAAGTGCTTCTGAAAAAAGATTCGCATGAGCGTTTGCGCGAAGTCTATGGCACCGTTGCAGATGTCGTCGAGGCGGAGCCCCGTTATCAAACGGCCGTCGGAGCTGTGCTGGGTGAGAAGTTGCAATATGTGGTGGTGAAAAGTCAGCAAGTGGGGGTCGAAGCCGTTGAATATTTGAAAACAGAATCGGCAGGGCGCTCTTCTTTTGTTCCCATGAGTCTTCGAAGTTATTCGGAAGAAGGGACATTCCCGGCGGCGGGCCAAGAAGGAGTGGTAGGGCCCCTCAAAAGTTTCATTAAGGTAAAAGAAGATTATCAACCCGTGGCGGATTATCTTTTTCGGGATGTTTGGTTGATTGAAAATTTGAATCGTGCGGTGCAGATTTGGAATTCAAATGGCCATCGTAAAACCTTGGTGACCTTAGAGGGAGAGGTAGTTGATCCTTCAGGTGTTGTATCAGGTGGAGGACCCTCAAACCATTCGGCTTCACTCCTTGAGAAAAAACATGAGATTAAAAAACTTCAAGAAGAGGTACGTCACTTAGAGTCTCAGGTTCGTTTTTTGGAAGAAGAGTTTAAAAAACATGAAGCGAGGATTCTTAATTTAGCTTCTTCTCTCGATCATCTCAAAAAAGATTCGCATAGCGAAGAAATCAAGATTGTAAACCTCCAAAAAGATTTAGGACATTTAAAGTCCGAGGTAACACGCTTAAATCAACGACGCGACACTCTTTCGTTAGAGATTGCTGCATGGCTGAACGAAGAACAAGAAATTGAGCTGGGCTTAGAAAAGTGGAGCAGCCAGGCTAATTCTGCCAATCAACTGCGTGCTGAAAAAGAAGAGAGTTTAAATCAAATTCGTGCACGTGTGAGCGAAGAACAAAAAGAGCTCGATAAGATGAAAGAAGAGCTCACAAAACGCCGCTTAGAAGCTCAAAATGCTCATGAGAAAAAAGTTCAAATTGAACGCGAAGTAAAGCGTTTGTTAGATGACAAAACCTCTTTTTGTTTAAGGCAAGAAGAATGCTTAAGACACATCACTCAAGGTAATCAAGAAGGGGCGCGCCTGCGAAAAGAAGTAGCGGAGTCCGAAGAAGCGATTAAAGTTTTAGCGACCGAAGTGAATGTGCTCAATCAAGACTTATCTCAACGTCGTCGCCTT
>CAYWGE010000007.1:16269-24188 GCA_964457215.1 uncultured Pseudomonadota bacterium | reverse complement strand
GGGAGAATTGACCGATATCGCCTGGAAGCACGATGTGCAAACCATGATCGAGGGTCCAGGTCATGTGCCGATGCATCTGATCAAAGAGAATATGGATAAGCAGCTTGAATACTGCCACGAAGCGCCGTTTTATACCCTTGGGCCTTTAACCACCGATATCGCCCCAGGCTACGATCATATCACTTCAGCCATTGGAGCGGCGATGATCGGTTGGTATGGTACGGCGATGCTTTGCTATGTGACTCCGAAAGAACATTTAGGATTACCGAACCGAGAGGATGTGAAAGCCGGAATCATTGCTTACAAAATTGCAGCCCATGCCGCTGATTTAGCTAAAGGACACCCCGGCGCACAGATCCGCGACAATACCCTTTCTAAAGCGCGCTTTGAATTTCGCTGGGAAGATCAATTCAATCTTTCACTCGATCCAGACACCGCACGTGCCTACCACGATGCCACGCTTCCTCAAGCCGCCGCCAAAGAAGCGCATTTTTGCTCAATGTGTGGCCCTCATTTTTGTTCGATGAAAATCACCGAAGATGTGCGGAAATATGCGGAAGAAAAAGGAATGGAAAGCCTAGATCAAGTCTTAACCGAAGGAATGAAAGAAAAATCGGAAGAGTTTAAAAAGCGGGGAAAAATCTATTAGGTTGACAATAGATTTTTATAAGGTTGACAATAGGTTGACAAAAGACTTTTAGAGAGTTTACAATAGGTTGACAGAGGCTTTCTAAAAGATATGGATAAACTACTGAAAGAATTCAAGAAAACCCCGCAGCAAAGCGGTGTGGAACTCGCCAAAAGACTGAAGATTTCCAGGCAAGCCCTCCACAAGAAGCTTAAGCCCCTGCTGCGTGAGGAAAAAATCTTAAAGATAGGTCAAGGTCCTAAAAATACTTTTTTTCTGCTCAATACAAGCCAAGCTCTACAAAAGACACTAGAAAAAAATTCTTCATTCCAAAAAAAAATCCTGCTCAAAAATGCAAACGAAGACCGAATCTATAAAGATATCGAACTCTTCCTGCAACTTCCAAAACGGCTCAAACCAAATGTGGAAGGTATTCTTCATTACGCTTTTACGGAAATGTTAAACAATGCCATCGATCATTCCGAATCCAAACAGGCAAAAATCAGTTTGGATATTTTTCAACATCAAACAAGGTTCACGATCGACGATACAGGAATTGGACTTTTTAGAAATATTGAAACGAAAAAAAATCTTCAAAATGAAATGGAAGCTATCCAAGATTTAATTAAAGGTAAACAAACCACTCAACCTGAAAAACACTCCGGACAAGGGATTTTCTTTACATCAAAAATTGGATCTTTACTGGAAATTCAAAGTCATCATAAAAAACTGAGCTTCAACAATCGTCTCAAGGACATCTTCATTAAAGACATTCGTTTCAAAAAAGGTACACGAATCCTATTTGAAATCGAGCATTCTAGCACCCTTTTATTAAAAGATATTTTTGATCAATTTACGAATGAAGAGCTGGAATTCGATAAAAGCCTGATCACCGTCAAGCTTTTTAAGGAAGGCAAAGACTTCATCTCCCGCGCCGAGGCAAAGAGACTACTCGCATCCTTAAATCATTTTAAACGAATCGTTCTCGACTTCAAAGATGTCAAAAGTATCGGCCAAGGGTTCGCAGACGAAATTTTTCGTGTATTTAAAAACCAATATTCCGACATCGAAATCATTCCCATTCACATGCATGAAAATGTAGAGTTTATGGTGAAGCGCGCGATGGTAAATGAAGTTGTGTAATCTATCTAAACTTCTCATCGTTCAACTTCCAGTCATAACCCATAAAGCGCAGATTAAAATTTCGCGGAAGTTTGGGTAAGCGAATTTGAATAAAGAGGCGGTTGGATGCTGTCCAGATCCTAAAATCTTCATCGAACCACAAAAATAAGGGCGAGGCGTAAAAAATATTCCGCGTGGGATCATAATAATTTTTCGAAAAATCGAGTAGGAAGGCCAAAACGACTGCCTCTGCCTTTTGGTTAAAAGTCGCTCCGCTGTAGGCTTCTCGGAGTAAAGGGGCGGAACTCATCGAGGCGTTCACTCGCAGCAAATGTAAGCGCGGGTCGGGTAATTTATCTTTGAAAATTTTCTTCTCAAAATCGAGAAAAGAGAGTTTTTGGCCGGGAAAAGCAGCCACTTCATAGCGCTCCCCATCAAAGAATTTGGGGATTTGGGCGACGGTTTGAATCGGATAATGTTTGAGCACTTCATTCAATACTAAGGCATTATAGAGATTCAACCAATACGCTTCTACTTCTTGAATCGGCTCTAACTTAAAACCATCAATCTTCACCATGTCTTTGATGTAAGATTCTAAACGTGCCATGGCTTCTTTATCGCGCTTAAGCCCGCGATAATTTACTAGCCCTCTTTTATCGACATAGCGTTCGAGCACTTCAGAAAAAACGGAATGATCTAAAGTCTTGATTGCGGGAGCCGACTCCGATTCGGGCAAACTTTCTTGGGCCGAGCCAACCGTAGAAAAAAGCAAAAAGAATAAAAGCAAAAAGAGAGCTTTTTTTATGAATTCTCTCTTCAAACAATTCGCTCCGAATTTTGAAATGAATCTTTTTTAGGAATAAGTGGCGACTTCATAGGAGGACGCGCCTTAGATTCAAAGGCGGCCTTGAGTTGCCCGCAGGCCCCTAAAATATCTTGGCCTCGGCTGGAGCGGATATTGGTTTGAAAACCATGCTCAAAAAGATATTTTTGAAAACGCCTCACGCTCTCGTCACTCGGGCGCGAAAACTCAGAGCCTGGAAATTCATTGAAAGGAATTAAATTAATCTTGCAAGGAATCGTGGCCAAAAGTTTCGTCAAGCGTTTAGCATCTTCGGGTAAATCATTCACACCGGCTAACATCACATACTCCATCGTAATCTTACCTTTTTTACCTAATGGATATTGCCGACAAGCTTCGAGAAGCGCTTCAAGTGGGTATTTGCGGTTGATGGGCACTAAAATATCACGAACTTCATTGGTGGTCGCGCAGAGCGAAATGGCAAGCTTCACATCGGACGCTCGTCCAAACTCTAACATTTCAGGCACTAAACCACTGGTAGACACGGTCACTTTTCGTTTCGATAAATTCAAACAACGATCATCCACTAAAATTTTCACAGCGGGAATTACAGCTTTCAAATTATGCATTGGCTCACCCATGCCCATAAACACGATATTGCTAAGCCTCTCTCCTTCGCGCAAATGCCGTTTGACGGTCATGACTTGTTCGACAATTTCCCATTGGGTGAGGTGCCGCTTTAAACCGATAGTCGCCGTGAGACAATAGCGACAGGCCATCGCGCAACCCACTTGAGAGGAAATACAAAGAGTTAGCCGTCCTTCATTAGGAATTAAAACAGATTCGACGGTTTGACCATCGGGCAGACGCAAAAGATATTTACGTGTACCGTCAGACGAAACTTGCTCGGTATCGACGCTCAAACGCTCCAAGCTATAAAGCGCCGATAAATCTTCTCGAAGTTTTTTGGAGAGATTGGTCATCTCCGAAAAGTCGGCCACGTCGCGCTCATAAATCCAGCGCAAGACTTGATCAAAACGATACTTCTCCACGCCTAAGCTTTTTAAGCGTTCGACCAGCTCGTCTAAAGATAAGTTTTTAATGTTTTCGAGAGACATGGGGCACAGATCAAGCAGATTTTATAAGGATTAGCAAGGGGGGTTAAAACGGCAAGCGGAAGGTCCCTACCGTAACAGAGGGCTTGGCCAACTTGCCACTAAGCTGCAATTTATAGGTGCCATCGGCTTCCCGTTGAGATTCGAGCAAGGCTAAGATGGGGAGTTTCTGTAAATTCTCGCCCTTAATCCGCGCAATTCCCGAAAGATCGATCATATAGTCTTCAAAATGAGGGCCGGGAGTAACTCGGCCTTTTAAATTTAACTCTAAATCGCCATTCGTAAAGACGAGTTCTTGAACATTCCAATCTTGTTTATTGTAAGTCGCGACCAACTTAGAATCTTTGGCGGTCGAGAGTTTTATGGCAGGAATTTCCATTTCGCTACCTGGCATATCGGGACTCATCGGGACTTGGAAAGCGGTGGTGCCAAAATCTACAAAATTTAAATTCACTTGGCCGGTACTCTTCGAAGGATTATTCGAATAAAAATCCGTGTAAAATTTTCCGTTTATCTTACCTTGAAAGTGAGACAAAAGGCTGTTTGCGCCCGAGCTACCCAGCTCTGCCAAATTCAGTTCATCAAAATCTAAGCGCAGCTCATTTTCAGAAGAAGAATTATAATATCTGCCTGAGACCTCTCCTTTACCCATCACCACATCAAAATTAAATTTTGCGTTTTTTTGAAGAATTGCCAAAAGAGAAGGATTGAGGCTCACCTTACTGGCTTTTAACAAAACAGTCGGCTGAGCGCCCGATTGATCGCTCACCTCTACCCCTTTAAAACTAAAACCAAAGATTAAGCCCGCGCTCATTTTACTTACCTTGATTCGATATTGTTGTCCCAAGGCATCTTCGATTTTACTTAAAACGAAATTTTTTAAGACTTCGTCCGGGAAAGTCGCGTATAAAAAGAAAATAAAAAAGAAAAAGAAGGCGCCGGTATAAAGAATGATTCGAAGGGTTTTATTCAAGAGGACGCTCCTTCTTTTAAGGAGTAGGTCGAGACATCAAATGAAACATCAAAAAGTTGCCGATTATCGTAACGCGGTTTAATTTGTAATTTTTTAACTTTAAATCCTGCCTGAGGAAAAGTTTCAATTTTATAGAGATAATCTAAGGCTTGCTGGAGACTCACTCGTGAGACGCGAACTGAGGCGCTCTGCTCATCTAAAATGTCGCTCGAGGCGGTCGCCGGATTTTCTTTGATCGAATCAATATTTTTATCGATTCCGCTTTGAGCTGAAAGAGATTCGAGAGTGGTAGAGATAGCTACCTTGCCTTTTCCGCTCCAAGTGCCTTCAATGGCTTTTTGTCGGCCAATCAAATCTTGATATTCTCTAAGCTTAGTTTGAAGATCTTCCATGTTCTTCTGATGATTGAGCACATTCTTTTCTTTCTTAGAAATCTTAGAAGAAGCACAAGAAATAGGAATAAAAATCAAAAGCAGGAGAAAAATACCTGTGCCCACGAGCGCAATAATCTGCTGCCTGGAATCAAGACCCAAGAAAACATTGTAGAGTTCTTCTACATTGAGCCGTTCTTTGAGCGAATATTTACTAGAACCCGCCATGAAATAAATTCTCCATTCTAACTTGCTGATCCAATATCAAAAGAAAGTGAAAACTTGATTTCGTCTTGCACCCCTTTACGCACATTGCCCGTCTGCACATTTTTAAATTGGGGTATTTTCTCAAGAGAGTTTTTAACTTTGTCGACCGCTTCGTACGAAGTCGCTCGCCCTTCAAAGCGCACATGGTCGCTGGCTACATTTAAATCATCGACCTCAAGTTTTAAATCTTGTTTGGGAGGCAGCGCATTTGAGAGCAAACGCAGAATCTCTAACGCAGAGAGCTCATTGCCCCCTTCTAATTTTTGTAAGCGATCTTTAGTTTCACTAATCCGAGAATTGACTAACGATAACGCCTCTTGGGCACCCTTCGGAGCTTTTTTTAATCCGGGAACCCCTTGGCTAAGCAGATCCGAGATACTTCGGTTCATGGTCTTTTCATGACTACCTAACAAATAAAGGCTGACCACAAAATAAAGCAGTCCCATAAAAACCACCAAAACTGTCATGGCAGCTGCTTGGCGAGACCAGCCGGAGATCATCTCAATATCGCGTTTATAAGCAAATTCTCCGGTGCGGAAATTCAACGCATTAACTTTAGAAGGATAAAGAGCACGAAAGAGCAACGCTAAAGAAGGCGCGATGATGGGCCGTGCGGCATCCGCATCACTTAAGCGCGTATAACTATAATCTAAGACATCCAGCGGAGAGACATTTAACCTTAAGTTCGTTGAGAGATATTGATCGATTCCTGCAAGCTTTGAAGTCCCGCCGGTCAAATAGACCGCTTCAATTTTTTTCCCACCCTTTTCGTAAAAAGCAAAAAGGGTTTGACGAATCTGAATCAGGAGCTCATCGACGACTTCTTGAATAACCGCTGCTAATTTATCGCCCGATTCAAAAGGAGAAACTTGTCCTTGTTTTATTTTAAGGGCTTCAGCTGCTGCTAAATCAATCTCGAGTTTTCGTGCAATTTCATGGGTAATATTTTTACCACCAATAGCTAATGTTCTCGCAAAGCGAAGCTCCGAGCCTTCCATGATACAAAGATTCGTTTTCGAATGACCGATATCGAGCAAAATATAATGCCCTTCGGGAGGGAGCATTCCGGAGAGATATAAACCCGCCAAATCGACACATTCCACACCGACATAACGCGGCTCGCAGCCCGATTGAGTGAGAATATTCAGAAATTTTACCAGTTCGGCTTTCGGCGTATAAAAAGATAAGGTTTTTGAATGATTCGGTGATTTTTCTAAAATAAGATAATCAATGGCTAGATCTTCGATAGGAAAAGGAACATGGCTTTCCAGCTCAAACTCTAAAGCAGAATCAATTTTTTTCGGCTGATTAAAGGGAAATTCTAAAACTCGAGAAGAGCATTGATAACCCGAAAGCGAAGAAACAACGGTGTCGTATGGCCAATTTTTCTCTTCGAAAAACTTTGTGAGCACCCCAGCGGTCGCTTGTTCGGGAGTGAGGACATCGTGGATCGCAACAGGAAGCTCCTGAAAATGCGTCACATAAAATTCTCCCAATGATCGCTCAGCACGCGCGATCTTGATCGAATAAGATCCTACATCAATACCCAAAATAACCTGAGGCACTATTCAACCCTCCAAAACAATTCTTTCCATTGAGCCGGATTATTGCCGCTTGCATTGAGAACTTCAACAATTTTTACACGGGCATTGCCTAATTCTCCCTTAGCATGAACTGTAAAAATAGTCTCTTGATCGGTTAACATCGAACTAAAACCTGCTGCAGTGGTGGCCGCAGAAGGTTGACTCTGAGCCCCTCCCGCAGGAGGCACTGTAGAACCGTTGTTTTGAGTATTGGGTGCGGTTGCCCCCAAAGTCTCATTGAGTGTTTGGCCCATCGCCGCTGTGTCCGGACATTTTCCCTGAACCGCCGTCACTGCATTTTTTAAACGCTCTGCATTGTCCATGCGCAGAGGTTCCATATCGTCTCGTTTTTGGGTGTATGCCACAATCATGGCTTGAAGTAATTCGTCCGATGCAACACAAGCATTTATTTTATCGGTGTCACGATATACAGTCACATTTTTTTTAAGCTCTTGCAATAAATCTTCTTTCATTCCCGGAACAAAAATTAGTTCTTCTACATCTAAAAGCTTTGCATTTTTAGGACGAATGGTGGTGCCTGTATAAGTGGAGGCTTCACTCCCCCGCTCGCCTCCACCAAAATCATTTACTGAATCATTTTTATCGATGAAATCGATAATTTTGGTCGCTAAATCAATCGATTCTCGAGTTTTATCTTTAAAAAATGGTTCGAAAGGTTTTTCCTGCAGGAGAAAAATAAGAACGTATTTTAAACGATCGTATTCTGGCTGAGCGGGAGTTAAAGTATAAAACGCATTGAGAGGAAACTTGCCCTCTTCAGAATCAATATCTGCTGAGAAATTCCCTTCAAAATCTAAAAATTCCTTGGCGACTTTATCATTAAAGCTATTGGATTTTTCCTTTACGGCCGCCAATGTTTTTGCATCCACATTCGGCTCTTCTGCCGCATTCTCAGCCCCTTCTCCAATTCCGGGTGTCTTGGCTAGGCCTCGAAGTAGTTCCGAATTAATAGGAAGCATTTTATATAAAGGTTTTACCTGGATATTCCGGTTTAAACGTTTGGCAGCATCCGCAATCATTTTCTTAGCTTCTTTATC
>CAYWGE010000007.1:0-16259 GCA_964457215.1 uncultured Pseudomonadota bacterium | reverse complement strand
TTCGAAAAATAAAGTGCGGACTGGGCCATATAGTAGGCTTGCAGTCGGTCGCGCTCATTCATGGCAATATTGAAATTTACATTGGAACTAGTGGCGAAGTTAATGACTAAGGTTGAAATAATCATTAAAGAAGAAAGAACGAGCAAAAGTGCAATCCCTCTCGAATTGAGGGTGAATCGTTTTTCTTTTAATGCCAGTTTTCTTTTAATAGGCCAAAGGTGCCGCATAAAGTTTTATATTTGAAAAAGTTGCGAGCTCTATTTCTTCATCCGAATCAGGGTCCTTAAGCTTTAAGGTAATTTTCACCATGCGAGGAAGATGATTGTTAAATTCAAGTTGAGAAGAATCCCAACTTTTAGACCAATCTTTTTTACCCGCATCATAATACTCAAAACGAAGATCACTCACGCTCCCTACCATGTCTTCTACTTTACCGCCGTCTTCGGGTTTGTCATCAAGCAAGCGTTGTTCACGGCGTTTTAAAATATTTTTATCAGGATTATCAGGATCTTTCTCTAGAAAATATCCAATCTCTCCAAAATTATTTTCCTGGGACTCCGCAAAATAACGTTCGATAGAGAAACTGGCAAAATTGACGTGATCTTGCTCTCCTTTAAAAATAGTTTTTTTCCGACCATCCGAACCTAAAAAATCAGGACTCACAATTAAAAAAGCCATTTCTAGATCACGACTCATACGCCCAAGCGAGAGCGAAGCTTGATGAAGCATTTCATCCCGATCTTCGGTACTTTGATTGGTTTTCATGGTTTCCGTCATCGAGGCATAGAGCAACACCGTCATAAGCGCCAAAATACTCACTGCGATCATCACCTCGATGAGAGTAAAACCTTTTACCCCCACCCCCTGCCCCCCTCCCTCGAGGGGAGGGAGTGGAGGGGAGGGTGGACTACTTAAGGTTTGCGATGTGGGTGGTGACAACCATCTTCTCTTCATCTCCCTCCCCTCCTTCCCCCCAAGTAATCGTTACTTGAATTTCGCGAATCGCTTCCGAAATCTTTTTAGTAACGACTTGAGCCATACTATTTGCTGCCATCCCCACAACCCCATCCCCGCCACTTCCTCCCGTTGCCGCGGCTATGCTTTCAGGACTAGGAGCACCGGTCCCCTCCATCATTTCTGCGGGAAGTTGTAAAACAGGAAGTTGAACTTTTCTAACTGTGTAAGACCATTTGTAATCTTCAAACGGCTTTTCAAAGGTTCCATTTTCTTCTTTTTCATCGGGGAAAGCGCCTCTGGCAATATCTTGTTCAATACTTAAAAGAATTTCAGAGAGTTTCTGACGCGCTAAAAAATTGGATTTCTCTGTTCTTTCAGCCATACCCGAGGCTTTTAAACTATTTCCCACCGAGCTATAGAGCGTGACTAAAGAGACCGAAAGAATGGCCATGGCAATCATGATTTCAAGTAGGGTAAATCCTCTCAAGAAATGGGGGGCAGCAGGAGAAAATTTTCTCATTTTTTCTCCTCTTCTGGTTTATACTCGAAATATTCTGAGCGAATTTTAGTGCGGCCTGTTGCGGGAAACACCTCAAGAGAATAAAAGCTTTCTTCTTTTTCATCGCTTAAATTAATCACCGCTTTTTCTACCCAGCCATTGGGGAAAAAATAAATAGCTACTTTGCCAGATTCTACCTTTTTACCATAATGCTCTACATAAACATCTTTAATCCGAACACTGTCGGGGATTTGCACCGGCTTTAAGAGAAAATTCGTTTCTTGATTAAACGTGGCCTCCGACCCGCCGGCTTCTGCTGTATCTTCAGCATTGGCGGAGGGATTTTGCTCTGGATTAGGCTCAGGTGATTTTTTTTCGGCTGGGGGACGCTCGAGACTCCCTGGGGTTCCCTCAGGAGTTGCCACAATTTTGAAAGGTTCTTCAGAAGATTCTACCGAAAAAGTGTGCGCACCAAAGTCAATCAAAAGGCGGTAGTATTGGTTTTTAACTGCCGCCTCATTGTAAACATATTTGATAGTGCCTGAAAGCTGATCGGCCGTTGTGGAAGTCTTTTCTCCGAATAAATCCTGCAGGGTAAAAGCGGTAAGCCCCATAATAAGGCCAATCACCGCTACCGTGACTATAATCTCGATTAAGGTAAAGCCCCGCCGGCTTTTTAACATATAGTGAAGAGAGATTAGAAATTATGGCGTATTAGTCTCTTATCCCATTTTGTCTGGATGAGGCTCTTCGGCCTTCGACTATCTTTACTCAGCAAAATTTATTTAGTAATTTCGAAATTCTTAATATCGGTATCGTAATCTTCTCCGCCTTCTTGGCCATCACGTCCGAGAGAAATAATTTCATAAGGGTGTCCTGAAGTACCCGGGCTGGTATAGATAAAGTCATTTCCCCAAGCATCTTTAGGAAGTTTTTTAAGATATCCGTCTTTAGGATAATTATCGGGGATTTTTCCCACTGTGGGCTTCTCAACAAGTGCCATTAATCCTTGTTCGGAAGTAGGATAAAAACCGTGTCGTCTCTTAAATTGATCTAAGGCGGCCTCTACATTTTTCATTCCAATTTTAGTGGTGTCTACTTTAGATTCATCGAGATAATCTAAAACGTTTACAGTCACCAAAGCGGCAATCGAGCCGATAATGGCCACGACGACCATGATTTCGATAAGTGTCATTCCTTTTCTTTTGGAAATTTTAGAAACACTTTTGCTTTTCCAACTTTGAAGCATTTTTCTTAACATTTGTTTTCTCCTATTTAATTTAATGGGTCCCATAAAACTTATAGGACTTATTCCTATCCTCTCGCAATTTGATTGAGCTTAAGAATAGGAAACAAAATCGAAAGAACAATAAAACTCACCACCGCTCCCATAACCACGATCATGATCGGTTCTAAGAGCGTTGTCAAAGTAGAAACTTTTGTATCTACTTGTTGATCATAAGCATCCGCAACACGTTCTAACATGGTTTCTAATTCGCCTGTTTTTTCACCAATCGAAATCATTTGAGTGACAATCGGTGGAAAATGACCGCTTCGTCTTAGGGGCTCCGCCAACGATTCCCCTTCTTTCACGCTATTCTTCGTTTCTTCGATTACTTTTGTGAGAACGGAATTTTGGACAATATTTTTCACAATGTCCATTGAAGTTAAAAGCTGAACGCCTGAGGACATCATGGTCGAAAGTGTTCTACAAAAACGAGAGATGGCGATCATCCGAAACATTTCACCAAAAATAGGCATTTTTAAGGTGGCGCGATCTAAAAATTCGCGGCCTTTAGTCGTTTTTCTAAAACGCATGAAGGCATAAATTCCTGCAGGAATAATTAAAATCACAATATACCAATATCCCGCCAAAAAATCGCTCACTCCCACCAAAATTTTGGTGGGAAGTGGTAAGGTCGCTTTCGTATCTTGAAAAATTTTTGTTATTTTAGGAACAACACTGACTAAAAGAAATCCCATCAAAAGCACACCCACTGTCATCATGATAATAGGATAGGTCAAAGCACCCACGATCTTGCTTCTTAATTTTGCTTGCCCTTCTGTAAATTCGGCTAAGCGCTTTAAGACTATTTCTAAAGCTCCTGAGGCTTCTCCGGCGGCGATCATATTGACAAAAAGTTCGGTAAATATTTGGGGATAATGCCGCATGGCATCGGCGAGCCTTGAGCCTTCGGTTACACGGTCTCGAATTTGAGAAAGGGTATCGCGCAGTTTTGGATTTTCAACCTGCTCCACTAAAGCAGACAGAGAATCCACTAAAGGAATATTAGCGCCCACTAAGGTCGCTAACTGACGCGTCATATTGGCCAATTCTTGGACCCCGACGCGTTGATAAAGTGATTTGAAAGAAAAGCTTGCCCCTGCCCCGCTTGAAGAAGTTCGCGCTCCTTCTAAAACTTCAGTCGGGAAAATATTCATCCGCCGAAGCTTGGCGCGAGCAGCCTTTAAATTCTCTGCATCCACCCGGCCTGCAGATTTCTTCCCTGCCGAATCGATTCCTTTATATGAAAAAATGGGCATCTGATTTTATTCTCTCATTTGATCTTCTTGTGTTACCCGTAGCAACTCTTCAATAGTCGTTTCTCCAGCAAGCACTCGACGTGCGCCATCTTCCCGTAAAGTGAGCATTCCTTTTTCCATAGCCCTTCTTTTAATTTTACCGGCCTCAACACCCTTCATAATCATGGAGCGCAATTCATCATCCATCACCAAGATCTCATGAATACCCGTTCTACCCGCATAACCCGTCTCCAAGCAGATCGGACACCCTTTGGCTTTGTAAATGAGCTTTTCTCCTACTTTTTCAGGCTCAAGCCCAATTTGGGCCAACTCTTCAGGACTAGCCTTGTAACGAATACCGCAATCTTTACATACCGTTCTCAAAAGACGTTGAGCCATAATGGCTATAACGGACGAAGAAACCAAGAAAGGCTCCACGCCCATATCGATCAAGCGCGCAATCGACGAGGCGGAGTCGTTGGTATGTAAGGTAGAAATGACCAAATGACCCGTTAAAGACGCTTGAATAGCAATTTCTGCCGTTTCACGGTCTCGAATTTCTCCGATCATCACGACATCGGGATCTTGGCGCAAAATCGATCTCAATCCTGCAGCAAAAGTAAGATCAATTTTGGGATTTACCTGGATCTGATTGATTCCTGGAATTTGATATTCGACCGGGTCTTCAACCGTAATAATCTTTAGATCGGTAGAGTTAATCTGAGAAAGCATCGCATACAAAGTGGTGGTTTTACCGGATCCGGTAGGTCCTGTAACCAGAATGATTCCGTGGCTTTTATGGATTAAGGTTTCAACGGTTTTTAAATTTGCACCTTCGATTCCAATTACACCCAAAGAGAGAACGACTTTACTCTTATCGAGTAGACGCATAACAACCGATTCGCCAAAGCTTGTAGGCAAAGTAGAAACACGAATATCGATATCTTTACCCGCGATTTTGATTCGAATACGTCCGTCTTGCGGAAGCCTTTTTTCCGCAATATTCAAATTCGCCATAATTTTAATACGGCTAATAACCGAGTTTTGGACTTTTTTCGGAGGATGCATAATATCGTAGAGCACCCCATCGATTCGAAAACGCACCACTAAATCCCTTTCAAAGGGTTCTACATGGATATCAGAAGCCTTCGCCTTTACCGCTCTCGAAAGCAAACTATTAACCAATTTAATAATCGGCGCTTCATCGGAAACATCTAACAAGTCTTGAGGTTCTTGTAACTCTTGGGCCAAGGTATCGAGATTTTCTTCCGACAGGTCTTCCATGACCGCCTGATCGGTTTCGGTATTTCGATTATAAATTTCGTTAATGGTTTCTAAAATCTGAGCAGAACTTGCGATAATGGGCCGAATCGAAAGCCCGAGTAAGATATGCAAATCATCTAAGGCGTGAATATTAATCGGATCAGAAATAGCGACCTCTAAATCTTCACCCACTTTTCGCAAAGGTAAGATTTCATTTTTTTTCGCGTAATTAATAGGTATTTTTTTGACGTAGTCGTAAGGAATCTCATCTGTTTTTAAACGGCTGAGATAAGGAATGCCTACTTGGATACTAATCGCTTTTAAAATATCTTCCGATTTTAAATAACGGAGCTGAACTAAGGCCTCTCCTAACTTCACATTCTTCTCGCGTTGAACCAGCAACCCTTCTTCGAGTTGCGCTTCGGTTAAAGAAGTATTTTCTAATAAAATATTGCCTAGACTTCGATCATCCATAGGTCGAATTCCTCTTTTGAGAAGAATAATATAATCCTCTTCTCCAAAGAGAACAATGAAAAAGGCGTTTGTTAAAAAAACAAACGCCTAAGAAAAATAAAGTAGGGGCAATTCATGAATTGCCCCTACAGAGTAAAAAAACTAATCTTTAATATACTGCGATCTTGCTCCACTACTCGGAGCCCCTGGTTCAGGAGGAGCGGAAGAAGATGGGGGTGGCGAACTAGCGCTTGAGCCTGAAGAACTCGAAGAACCCGAAGAAATATTTTTCTCCTTCACAGCACTACTCTTAGAGCTAACAGGTTTCGCGGCTGGAGCTGGAGTCGGAGGCACTTCTTCATATAACTTCGATTTTGGAGCCACCATTTGAACGGGTTCGTAGGTGTGATCAATCACCTGAACATCTTTCTTAAACTCGAGCAGTTCTGCCGTATGAGAGCGAATCGATTGTCGAATCGATTTCTGTTGGCTTGCTCCATAATTTTGTTCAATGAACATATTACGCTCTTCTACTTTGCGTTGGAGGACTTTCAAGAAATCGGTGGTATCGCGAATAATATAAGGACGCAAAAACACCAAAATATTAGTTTTGGTCTTGGTGATTTCTTTTCTTTTGAACAAATTTCCTAAGAGAGGAATGTCACCCAAAAATGGAATCTTTGTATCTTTTTGACTCATTTTATCATCGATCAATCCGCCGATCACTACAGTCTGCTGGTCTTTCGCGACAATAACAGTTTCAACGGCACGCTTTGTGGTGGAGGGTCCTAACGAAACTAATACCGCTTCAGAAGTTCCTGGGATAACGGCAGTAATTTCTTGTTTAACCTTCAAGCGAACCATGTCACCTTCGTTCACTTGGGGCGTAATTTTTAGCGTAATACCGACGTTTTGACGGGTAACGTTAAAAGTAGAGTTACCACCTGAGGTAACAGTGGTACCGGTTGGGAAAGGCTCTTCACTTCCGACCACAATTTCTGCCTCTTCATTATCTAAGGTCAACAAATTAGGTGTCGACAAAACGTTGACGTTACGATCGGTTTGCAAGGCATTAATGATATAACCAAATTTAGGCACTGTGACGGTCGTTGTTGTTCCATCAGCATTAGTCTTCGTGAAGGTCAAACTATCGTTGGCAACCAAACCCGCGGCTCCTGCTCCTGAGAGAGCTGCTGCAAGACCGGTTGAGGTTCCTCCCAAGAGAGATCCAAATACGTTGGTGCTATTTCCCCCAATATCGACAGGAGCTCCCCCTTGTCCGCTAACTCCAACATCTCGGTTTTTATCAATACTCAGTTCCATAATGACTACTTCAACGTAGACCTGACGACGGGGAATATCGAGGCGATTAATCACTTCGTCGACCAACGTTTCGTAATCCTTTTGAGTTGAAGTAATAATGAGAGAATTTGTGGATTCGTCAGCGGCGATTTTGATACCCCCTTCAAATTCAGCAACAGTAGGGGCACCACCGGTTTTCGCTGTGGCTGCAGCCCCCCCTGGCGTGGCACCGGGTGTAGCTGCTTTACTACTTGAAGTTCCTGTTAAGGCCGATAAAACATCGGCCATCTTTTTTGCTTCGGCATTTTTTAGATAATGGACATGTACTTTTCCTTGAGGCCCTTCAACTGCCTTATCTAATTGAGCCATTAGCTCTCGAACTTTGGGCATGGCGCGTTTCGAAGCCAAAATAATAACCGAGTTGGTTCTTTCGTCGGGAATGACTTTAGAAATAAAAGGAACATCTTCTAGATCTCCGGGTTTGGAGGCTCGTTTTGCCCCGCCTGCTCCGCTTTGATCGAGATAGAGTTTTTGAACTTTATCCGCCACATCTTTGGCGGAGGCATTTTTCACTTTCACGATCTCGATCATCTGTTCAGGACCTTGAGTGTCCATTTCTTTAATGATTTTGAGAAGACGATCGATGTTGCTGCCAGAATCGGTCATGATCAAAGTATTGGTTGCTGGAATAGCGAAGAGATTTCCTTCTTTGGAGATCAAAGGCTTGATGGCTGAAGAAATATCGAGCGCACTCACATTTTTAAGACTTGTAATTCGAGTAATAAAACTATCGGTAAATGGAGAATCTTCTTTATAGATAGGAATCGGATTAGTGAGCGCATCTTTTAAGGGAACAATCTTCACTAAATCTCCGGGCCCCGTCACTACAGTAAATCCTAAAACCTCTAACGCAGAAAGAAAGGCCTGGTACGCTTCTTCAAGCGTCATCTTACGTTCGGATAAAATAGTGACCTTTCCTCGAACTTTGTCATCAATCAAAAAGTTTTTTCCCGCCGCCTTACTAATCTGCTTAATAATTTCGCGAATATCGGTATCTACCGCATTCAAAAAGAATCCTTCATCGCCGCCTGCATCGGTAGAAGTCAGGCCCTGTGGACCCCCTGCGGTTTTGGGAGGAGTGGCTGCCGGAGAATTTGTTTTACTTAAATCTTCATACCGCGGAGTTTGAGGAGTTCCGGCACTTGGCGCAGGACGACTTGTCGGTGGAGCTGGAACTGTCGGCACAACCGGAGTTGCGGGAGCTGTGGTGGTGGAAGGTTTAGGAGCAGTTGGAACTGTAGGAACTGCAGGCGCTTGGCTAAATCCAAGAGAAGCCAAAAACATAGAAAATGCAAATACACTCACGCCTAGGATTTTTTTATTCATTACCCATCCCCTTAAAAGTTACGAAAATTTTTTATCGAGAGAAAATTTCCCCCAGACAGACTAGTGCTTCGTCACAAAAGTTTTAACGGGTGCAACCCGTTGAAACAATAAAAAGATGCACTTGTACCCAACTTGAGAACTTGTGCAACTTATTATGACGAGGTACTCAGGAAAACTCCAAACTACGCTGAAAAAATATTAAAATTCATGTTTTGTCAATTTTTAAAAATCTTTATTTAGAGAACAGAAAATTGAATGACGGCCAGCACATCCTCTAGTTAGTTTTTAGCGGATGCACAATCACTTAAAATAATAAAATATAAAGTTAAGTGTCAGACCCGTAATGTGAAAAGAAAATGAAAAAGGCATTAAGCAGTTCGTAGAACTCTTTTAGCGAATTTCATAATCTAAAGTTTGTTTTTGCCCGTTTCTTACTAAATCTACTGTAATTCTTTTTTCTCCCTTTAAACGGTTGAAAATCTCAAAACCCGTTTTCATATCGAGATCCACTCCATTAATTCTTTCTAAGACATCTCCACGCTGCATGCCGAGTTTGCCAAAAATGCTTGTAGGAGTCATGGAAAGCAAACGAATTCCCGCAGGCTTACCTGCTACAAAATTAGGAACCACTCGAACCTCAGTAAAAATTTTATCCAGATTCGCTAAAGCGTTATCTAATTCGGACTGATCTACTACCAATTTACCACCCGCTGCAGGGGTAGGAGGTTTAGCTCCCGGAGCTGTGGGAGCTTCTAAACGAGATAAAGGAGTGCCGGTATTGACTCCAGCGCCCGAAAGATTTTCAATCTCGGCATATTCCAACCGAGGACCATTCACAAACTCAATTCGATTCTGAAGGATTTTCTTAATACTGACTCCGGGAGCAAACTGTTTAGGATCGTTCACCGTATAGACTTCCGCAGCACCGGCTGTACCTTGAACTGTTGCAGTCGAACGAGAATCTTGGCCATACCCCACGGAAAAGGTCGAAAGCAATTTAATAGGGAGAGACGTTTTAACGGCAGGCCCATCGAGATTCACGGGTGCTTCTTCAACGGGTTGAGATTCCGCGACAGTGGGTGCCACTTGATCTCTCGAATCGAAAATATTTCTTTCAAGGATAATGCGATATTGATCAAAACTCGGATAAGTTTTTGCAACAGCGGCTTGAGCAACACCGCCTGCAAGATTAAACTTTCTTTCGACCATTAATTTATCGGCAATAAAAAGAGTAACAATCTTGGCGGAAAAATAGGCACAGAGAGCAATCACAAAAAGATGCAAGACCCACAAATATTTTTTCAGAAGAATGCTCACTGAATTTTAGGCTCCTCAAACACTTTAATTGGTCGGATGAATAAAAGCATCTTAAGAGAGGCCTTCAGATCATTCAAGGATTTTTTACTATTCTCGCGTGATCTTTAAAGAAATCTTTGGCCTTTTTTCGTTAAAAACCAGTTTGGTGATATTCTTGAATAGTTTTTACCTCTAGAACTTTTTCAGGACCTGCCTCTAAGGCCGAAGCCACGGCATTTGCAGCAGCAGTCGTCGTAAAGTAAGGAACATTATATTCTAGGGCTGTCCGACGGATCGAATAACTATCGAGCGTCGAAGTTCTTCCGAGCGGAGTGTTGATGACCATCGCAATTTTGCCTAATTTCAATTCATCAACGATATGCGGAGAACCTTCTTTCACTTTATTAATTCCCCGAACTTCTAATCCCATCTTTTTTAGATATTCGGCAGTACCATGAGTTGCCACTAAACTAAATCCCATTTGAAACATACGGCGTGCGGCATCTAAAATTGCTAATTTATCCTGATCATTTACCGAAACAAAAACTTCTCCGCTTTGGGGAAGTAGCGTCGAGGCGCCTACTTGAGCCTTTGCAAAGGCAGTCCCAAAATCATGGGCAATTCCCATCACCTCACCTGTGCTCTTCATTTCAGGCCCTAAAAGGATATCTACTCCCGGGAATTTTGAAAAAGGGAGCACCACTTCTTTGACCGAGAGATAAGAAGGAATAATTTCGTGATCGAATTTTTGCGATTTTAAAGTCTTTCCCACCATGGCCAACGCTGCAATTTTCGCCAGCGGCTTTCCAATGGCCTTCGAGACAAAGGGCACGGTGCGCGAGGCACGGGGGTTCACTTCAAGCACATAAATCTCGCCGTTTTTCACGGCGTATTGCACATTCATAAGTCCAACGACTTTAAGGGCTTTTGCCATCAATAAAGTTTGGCGCTTAATTTCTTGTAATAATTTTTTCGACATCGAGTGAGGGGGCAGACAACAAGCCGAATCACCCGAATGGATTCCCGCTTCTTCGATGTGTTCCATGACGCCACCAATCACCATGGTCTTGCCATCGCTCACGCAATCGACATCCATCTCAATGGCGGATTCTAAAAACTTATCAATCAAAATGGGATGATCCCACGAAACCTGCACCGCTTCGGTCATGTAACGCTTGAGCGCCGCATCATCGTAAACAATTTCCATGGCCCTTCCGCCTAAGACATAAGAAGGCCGGACCACGACGGGATATCCGATTTTTTTGGCCGCTTTAAGCGCTTGCACCGTCGAATGAACCGTAGCGTTGGGAGGTTGACGGAGTTTTAACTTCTGAAGCATTTTTTGAAAACGTTTACGATCTTCGGCGCAATCAATGCTATCGGGTGAAGTGCCTAGAATTCGAAATCCCGCTTTTTGAATCGCATGAGCAAGTTTCAGAGGAGTTTGTCCACCATACTGCACAATCACCCCAAACGGTTTTTCATTTTCTAAAATCGCCAAGACATCTTCGATGGTTAAGGGCTCAAAATATAAACGATCAGAGGTATCGTAATCGGTCGAAACCGTTTCGGGGTTGCAGTTCACCATGATGGTTTCGTAACCAATTTCACGTAATGCAAACGAGGCATGCACGCAGCAATAATCAAATTCGATTCCTTGGCCAATGCGGTTCGGTCCTCCGCCTAAAATAATAACCTTTTTCTTTTTAGTGGGCTTTGAATCGTCTTCTAGATCGTAGCTACTATAAAGATAAGGCGTAAACGCCTCAAACTCTGCCGCACAGGTATCGACCCGCTTATAGACGGGTTTGACTTTTAATTTTTTGCGGATTGCACGGATCTGATCTTCTTTTTTACCGGTAATTTGTGCCAAGCGTCGATCAGAAAAACCCATCGATTTCCATTTTTGTAAAGGCGCAGCAAGCGGCGCCCCTACGAACATTTTTTTAATCTTCTTCTCTTCGTGAATAATGTCTTCGATATGCCCTAAAAACCACGGATCTACATACGTTAATGCATGAATTTTTTCTAAAGAATAGCCGCGACGAAAGGCCTCACCAATTACCCACAAACGATCGGCCTTGGGCACACGAAGTCTTTCATCGAGCTCTGCCTTCCAATTTTTGCCAAGCTTCACCGGATCAAATCCCGATTTATCAATTTCAAGCGAGCGCATGGCCTTTTGAAGGGATTCTTTAAAGGTACGTCCTATCGCCATCACCTCGCCCACCGATTTCATTTGAGTGGTGAGTCGATCGTCCGCTCCTTTAAATTTTTCAAAAGCAAAACGAGGAATTTTAGTCACTACATAATCTAGAGTGGGCTCAAAAGAGGCCGGAGTATAACGGGTAATATCATTCGAAATCTCATCTAATGTATAACCCACCGCCAATTTTGTGGCGATCTTTGCAATGGGAAAGCCCGTTGCTTTCGAGGCCAGAGCCGAACTACGCGAAACTCGAGGATTCATTTCAATGACAATCATTCGGCCATCTTTAGGATTGATCGCAAATTGAATATTGGAACCGCCGGTTTCCACTCCAATTTCTCGAATGATCGCAATCGCTGCATCGCGCAGTATTTGATATTCTTTATCGGTTAAAGTTTGTGCGGGTGCAATCGTGATGGAATCTCCGGTATGCACTCCCATCGGGTCAAAATTTTCAATCGAACAGATAATCACCACATTATCTTGAGTATCGCGCATCACTTCGAGCTCATACTCTTTCCAACCAATGAGTGATTCCTCAATTAAGATCTGACGATTAGGCGATTGGTCTAAACCCCAGCGGACGAGATTTTGATACTCCTCGAGATTGGTGGCGATTCCACCTCCGGTGCCCCCCAAGGTAAAAGCAGGACGGAGAATAATCGGAAAACCAATCTCATCTAAAACTTTTAGCGCTTCTTCCATCGAATGGACTAAGCCTGAGCGGGCAACCCCTACTCCAATTTTTTCCATCGCTTCTTTAAATTCGCGTCGGTCTTCGGCTTTATGAATAGCCGGAAGTTTCGCACCGATTAATTCCACATTGTATTTTTCGAAGACTCCCATCTTCCCCAAGGCGACAGCAGTGTTGAGCGCAGTTTGGCCCCCTAATGTAGGGAGTACGGCATCAGGGCGTTCTCGCTCAATAATTTTTGCTACGATTTCGGGACGAATGGGTTCAATGTAAGTACGGTGGGCAAATTCTGGATCAGTCATGATGGTAGCCGGATTCGAATTCACCAGCACCACTTCATAGCCTTCTTCTTTTAAGGCCTTTACTGCTTGAGTGCCCGAATAATCAAACTCACAAGCTTGACCAATCACAATCGGTCCACTTCCTAAGATCAATATTTTTTTCAGGTCGGTTCTTTTAGGCATAATAATATTTTTTTCGTAGGGGCGCTGCTTGCCGCGCCCAAATAATTTTGGACATCAAATGTCTGTTAGTGAGGGCGCAGCAAGCAGCGCCCCCACATTAATCTGTAATCATCTTTCTAAATCTCTCGAATAAATACAACGAGTCGTGCGGACCCGGAGAAGCTTCGGGGTGATATTGCACTGAAAAAAACTTTTGTTTGAAGTTAGCTAAACCTTCGACGGTTTTATCATTTAGATTCACGTGGGTGAGCTCCGCCAAACCTTTTAAGGACGCATCATCCACCGCAAAGCCATGGTTTTGAGAAGTGATTTCAACTTTATCGGTAATTAAATCTTTGACCGGTTGGTTTCCACCCCGATGACCAAACTTTAACTTGTAGCTCTTTGCACCTAAGGCAAGCCCCATGATCTGATGGCCCAAACAAATTCCAAATACAGGAATTTTTCCCAACATCTTCGAGACATTTTCAATCGCGTAAGTGACTGCCGCCGGATCTCCTGGGCCATTGGACAAGAAGATTCCATCGGGATTTTTTGCTAAAACTTCTTCGGCCGAAGTACGTGCTGGCACGACTGTCACATCAAAACCCGAATGAACTAAATTTCTTAAGATATTTTGTTTAATGCCATAATCGTAGGCAATAACTCGTAGACCGCCCCCTACCCCCCTCCTTTGTAAGGAAGGGGAATCTTGAACTCCCTCTCTTTGCAAAGGAGAGGGCTGGGGAGAGGTCCACACACTCTCCGTCCAATGGTAAGATTTCTGGCAACTTACTTCTTTCACCAAATCCATTCCTTCCATCGACGGAAGTTTTTTGGCTTCTTTTTTTACGCGCGCAGCATCAAAATCTCCTACCGCCAAAATCCCTGGCTTTGAACCCTTATCCCGCAGATGCTTCACTAGAGCGCGTGTGTCGATCGCTTCAATGGCCGGAATTTTATTCTGCTTTAAGTATTCCGCTAAAGTTTTTTGAGATCTAAAATTAGAAGGCCTAGAATTATAACTTTTGACGATAAAACCCGAGACTTGGGGCTTTAACGATTCGACATCTTCAAGATTGATTCCGTAATTGCCGATTTCCGGATAAGTCATGCAGACCATTTGCCATTTATACGAAGGATCGGTGAGAATCTCTTGATAACCGCTCATCGAGGTATTGAATACGACTTCGCCCGAAGATTGATAAACACCGTCCTCTCCTTCGTAACCAAAAGAATGGCCTTCAAAACTTGTCCCATCTTGTAAAACCAAAAGTGCTTTCATGATAAATTTTCTTCTCCCATAAAGGTTTTACTTCGCTGAATAAACAATTTTCCCTGCAACAAGTGTTGCCTTTACTTTCCCTTTCAATTTCCACCCTTGAAAAGGGGAATTCTTACTTTTGGATGCTCCCGCATTCACGTCATACACCCATTCTTCTTTGGGATTAAAAATGACGACATCTGCAACGGAGCCTTCGGGAATAGAACCCCTACAAATTTTCACTAAGCGCGCAGGGTTGACCGACATCAACTCAATCAACCGCGCGAAATCGATAACGCCTTCTTCGACCAACTTCAAACTCAGCGGCAGAGCTGTTTCTAAACCAATAATTCCAAAAGGGGCATCTTCAAAATTGAGTTCTTTTTCACTCATCGCATGCGGCGCATGATCGGTCGCGATTATATCGACCGTGCCATCTTTGAGTCCTTTTTTAAGGGCAAGGATATCTTCTGCCGTTCTCAAAGGAGGCGCCATTTTAGTGTTGGGATCGTAAGTGCGGCAAGCTTCATCCGTGAGCGTAAAATGATGCGGTGTCACTTCGCAGCTCACCGGCCAGGATTTTTTCTTCGCTTCGCGCACCAGCTCTAAACCTTCTTGAGTAGCCAAATGGGCAATATGCACGGGGCACTGAGTAAGATCCGCCAAGGCCAAATCCCGGGCGATAATCACTTCTTCCGCCTCGTGGGGAATTCCTCTTAGGCCCAGTTCAGTCGCTACAAAACCTTCGTTCATCACACCCTTCCCCATTAAATCGGGGCAAAGCGCATGACTAATCACCGGCAAACTAAATGTTTTGGCATATTCTAAGCCCCGGCGAAAGACGGCTGAGTCGCGCACGGTATTGCCATCGTCGGATAAAGCCACACACCCGACTTCTTTTAACTCTCCGATATCGGCCAGTTCCTTACCGGCAAGTTTCTTGGTGAGCGCCCCGATAGTAAACACATTGACTACACCCGTTTCACGTGCACTTTGTAAAATGGCTGCGCTCACAGCGGCGTTATCATTGACCGGATTCGTATTGGCCATGCAACAGACCGAGGTAAAACCGCCCCGTGCAGCTGCTCGAGTTCCGGTCGCTAGTGTTTCTTTGTATTCATAACCGGGTTCGCGTAAATGTACATGCACATCGATGAGGCCGGGAGCTACGATGCAATCTTGCGCATTCACGATTTGGGCACCCGTCACAGTCAAATTTTTTCCGATTTTGGCGATCCGCCCTTTTTCAATCAAGACATCGCAAACTTCGTCGCGTCCTGCCGCAGGGTCTAATAATCGTCCATTTTGAATCAGAATTTTTGTCATAAATTATTTTCCCAACAAACTGAGCAACGCCATTCTCACCGCAACCCCATTGCTTACTTGATCTAAAATCACCGAATGCGAACCATCGGCCACATCTGGAGAAATCTCCACTCCACGATTGACCGGACCAGGATGCAAAACCAAAAGATTTTTTTTGCAGCGCTTCATTTTTTCGGCATTCAACCCAAAAAACTTCGAGTACTCGCGCGCAGAAGGAAATCGGGCTTCTTCAAGCCGCTCATTTTGAATGCGAAGCATCATAATCACATCTGCATCTTGAATGCCCTTCATAAAATCGGTGTGGACTTCCACCCCAAACTTCTCCACCTCTGCAGGAAGCAAAGACGCTGGCCCTACTACCCGAACCTTAGCCCCCATCGTGCGCAATAAATAAATATTCGATCTTGCAACACGCGAATGAGAAATATCGCCCGCAATGGCAACGATCGCCCCTTTCACGCTCTTTCTTTTTTCAAGGATAGTAAAAAGATCAAGCAAGGCCTGGCTCGGGTGCTCATGCAAACCATCACCTGCATTAATCACCGGAGAATGCAATAACTGAGAGAGTCGGTAAGGGAAACCACTTTGGGCAGAGCGCACCACGAGCACATCGGGCCGCAACGCATCAAATGTATTCGCGGTAA
>CAYWGE010000006.1:0-25849 GCA_964457215.1 uncultured Pseudomonadota bacterium | reverse complement strand
AAGAAAATGAAAGTTGCTCAGGTGAACCCCCCTTATGAAACTTGCTAATTTTCTTGGATTTGAAACTTTAATCGAACGCGAATGTTATCGTTTTGCGCGGCTCTCCAAGCAAACCGTGCTTCCCCCTATTTTGACGACTCTCCTCTATATTTTTATCTTTGGATTTTCTTTAGGTTCGCGGATTCGCGAAATCGATGGATTACCCTACATTCTTTTTATTTTACCAGGGCTCGCTTCGATGGGAGTGATCACAAATTCTTATGCAAATACCTCCACCTCGCTCTTCATGGCAAAAATGGATCGCTCCATTGAAAATATTTTAGTGGCCCCTCTTTCAAGCCTTCAAGTCGCCACCGCTTTTTTAACAGGTGGATTAATTCGCGGCGTCTTAATCGGCATAGTCACCTTAACGGTTTCTGTGCTCACTGTTCACATGCCCATCGTGCATCCGGGTTGGACTCTGCTTGTCTTAATTTTAAACTCCACTATTTTTTCGGCGCTAGGTCTCATTTCTGGGCTCTGGAGCGAATCTTGGGATCATATCGCTACCTTCACCAACTTTGTGATTACCCCCTTCATCTATCTGGGCGGAGTTTTTTATTCACTCCACATGCTACCTCCTTTTTGGCAGAAGGTCAGCTTAGCGAATCCTATCTTTTATTTGGTGGATGCCCAACGTTGGGTGACCTTAGGACGCGGCGATATCCCTTTTTGGATTTCGCTGACGGTGATGAGTTGCTGGGCTGTGGCAGTATTTAGTATCTGCTTATACTTATTTAAGCGCGGGTATAAATTGGTGAATTAATGACACACCCGAGAGAGATTTCAGTTTATGGCTTCATCCTCGCAGTTCAATTTTTAAAGCCTCAAGCCTACGCATCAGCAAAACTTGATTTGGAAAATCTATTCTTACCCATTCTAAAGATCGATCGATTTCATTTAACCAAAATTCCCTATCGATATTACAGGTAGATGCTCTATGGAGAAATTCTTGAGCTAACCGGATAGAGGTTTGAATGGCCAACATTTTTAAATTAAACATTAATTCTTCGGCTTGTTGAGAAAAGGAAGGAGCACTTTTATTTAAAAACCACTCCCCTTGATACGCGGTTAAGGGAATCTCTTGTCTTAGATTCACCGCAAGACTCCAACAACGGATGACTCTTAAAAGCGGCATCGCTAAAGCAGGCGTAAGGTTCCCCGATTGCTCCAAACGTTCCATCTCTGTTCGCAATCCACTCAGAATTGTCATCAAAAATCTGCCTCGTAGAAACCTGGCTTGAGCCGACAATTCGGGGTTATTTTTCAGAAGATTTTCCAAAATTTTCAAATTTTTGAAAAGAGCATTTACTTCAGCCTGCTGTGACACTGTAATGGATCGCTCGGCCAAACTTAAACCCTGAGGCAAGGCAAAAGTGATTAATGCTTCTATTTCTCTTCTCCTCTTTTCCCCATCGAGAGACCCGGAGTGGGCAATTTCTTCATAGTCTTTTACTAAAACACTCAATACGGAAGCATATTCCCCAAAAGTTAAGGTGGAGCTAGCTAAAATCCCTCGAATTCTCTCAAAATAGGAAAAAATTCGAGGAGAACCCACGCCTGCATCCATGGAAGCATTCGTGGAAAGGGCATTGCCATTTAGGGAAGGGCTCCAAAGGCCTCTCACAAAACGTTCATTCGTTAAATTCACCGCCCGAACTAACTGTCCAGGCCCTACTCTTTCTATATTCGTTCCTATTATAGATTGGAATTCTTGAACCCGCGGATCTATTGGTGGTAGAGGATACCCTTCGGTATCTTCAAAAAACACCTGAATGGGATCGGCTGGAAGGCCTTCTTCGCCTTCTTCTCTTACCCTAAAAGGACCTCGACTTGTATAAACACAAAGACTCGTCATGAATCCCCCCTTCACGCGTGACCTAGCCTGTAGAAATATATTGATTTTTTGCCAAAATACTTAAAATTGTATAGATTTGCCAAGTGTTTTTTAACCCTTGTAAAAACAAAAAATGTTTTATACACAACTACTTAGGCCTTTTTGCCGATAATTCTAGTAGGAGCGCCTAAGGCTTTATGATCTCACGCGTCGATACCAATCTATCCAAACTCAGCCCGTGGATGAAAAATCCGCAGTCTTCGGCCGGCGCACCCATTCAACCTGCATCCGAACGTCCAGTCCCCAAAAGTATTGGAGAAGTCGCTCCCAAAATCGTCGATCCTGCCCACTACCCTCAACTTGCTGCATTACTGGGCCAATTTGGCTTTATTAGTAGCATTCGCCGCCGATTAACCTCTCTTTCCGGCAAAAAAGGTCAAATTGTTTTAGCAGAAAACACCGTCGGTGCAGCAGATAACAAAGGCTTGGTTTATTTAGGAGTCGATTTCTTGCAAGATTTTCAAAATGAAAGTGCGGTTATTGCGGGAGTTTTAGCCCACGAATGGGGACATTTAGTTTCTAATTTAGTCAAATATGGTCATTTTGAAGATTTAAATTGGGATGAACTGATCGAAATTCGTCGTGAAGAAGAAGGCTCTGCCGATGCATTTTGCGGTAGAACGCTTCCACTACTCGGTTATTCGGTTGAACCTTTGATCGAATTTTTACTTAAAGATAAAGATAAGCTCGGTTCTCATAAATACTACGATCCTCAGCTTCGGGCTCAAATCATCCGAGAGGCTGCAAAAGCCACGTTGATGCGTCAGTATTTTTCTCGCAAATTATTTCGTACCAGCGTTTATCCAAATCCGTACAATTCTGTTTTACTCATCGCGTAAATAAAACTCCCCTCCTCCTTCTTAAACCTAGCAAATTCAGAAATCCTCTACGCAGCGTGTTAATCTTAACCAAGGATTTTTATAAGTTTCCGTTTGCAAAGCTTTTTATCTCTATGCTAGGCCCTCTAGGCTTTACTGCCATTCATCTTTTTATAAATTTCGGGGGATCTTTATGAAAAAAACTGGGAGTCTTCTTCTCGGTGTAGCTTGTCTACTCTCTGTCCTGAATTCCGGGTGCAGCATTAATAAAACCGCAGCCCACTCCACCGCCGAAATCATGGAACGCGGCATTCCGACGGTTGAAGAGGAAGATGATATCGCTTTAGCAAACCTTTCTTCACTCTCGTCGTTTAAGATTTTAGAAGCAGCTCAACGAGTCAATCCTGAAGACTCCACCATTCTTTTGATGCTTGCTCGCTCTTACGGATCCTACACCTTCGGTTTTGTAGAAAATGAAATTTTAGAGGCCAAGGGAATGAATGAAACTCTAGAAAAATTAGCCACAGCCCGCGCAAAACGTTTTTATGGTCGTGGAAAACGATTTGGAGTGATGCTGCTTTCAAAAAATGGAAATTTCAAAAAAACGCTAACCGGTCCTATTTCTGAATTTCAAAAATCTCTTTCTTCCTTTCACAAAAAGGATGTCCCTGCTCTTTTTTGGGCTGCCTTTAACTGGGGCTCTCTCATTAATTTTTCAAAAGACTCTCCGGATGCAATTGCAGAGCTCCCCAGGGTAGAAGCCATCATGAATCGAGTGATGGAGCTTGATCCCAATTATTTTTATGCCGGACCTGAACAGTTCTTTGGAGTTTTTTATGCCGCTCGCCCCCCTATGTTGGGAGGACGCCCAGAGGATTCCAAAAAATTCTTTGAAAAAGCTCTCACGATTACCGAAGGCAAATACTTGATGATCAAAGTGCTCGAAGCGCAGTTTTATGCGGTTCAGACTCAAGATAAAAATCTATTCAAAAGTTTATTGAGCGAAGTGACTTCTGCAGATCCTAATATTTTACCCGCTCAACGCTTAGCCAATGAATTGGCCCAAAAGCGGGCTCAAATTTTGCTCCAAAAACAAAAGATGTTTTTTAATTAAACTCTATCGAGGAGGTTAAAACTTTCTATGCAATCACTCTATCGCCTTACATTAGCTCTGTTCGTTCTTTCTTGTTCGCTCACCTCATTTCAAGCAAAGGCTGCCCAAACTGAAATCAAATTCTCAGTGCTAGCGCCCGAGGGTTCTACGTGGGTGAATTTGATGAAAGATATGGATAAAGAGATTCAAACAAGCTCCAATGGCAGATTAGGTTTCAAGATTTATGCGGGCGGAGTTTCCGGAGACGAAAAAGATGTGATCCGTAAAATGCGGATTAACCAAATCCACGCAGCTGGGTTAACAGGTGTCGGACTTGGAGAAATCGTTCCCTCCATTCGTGTGCTCGAACTCCCGATGCTTTTTAAAAGTTATCAAGAAGCTGATTATGTAAAATCAAAAATTCGTAAAGATTTCGAAACCCAATTCGATCAAAAAGGTTATGTGTTACTCGGCTGGGCCGAAGCTGGATTCGTCAACATTTTTTCTAATAAGCCCATTAAAAGTAAAGCCGACATGCAAGGGACCAAATGGTGGGCCTGGGAAGGCGATCCTCTCGTCAAAGCGATGTATGATACCTTAGGCATTGTGCCAATCCCTCTTGCATTACCCGATGTTCTCACTTCACTTCAAACTAAATTGATTGACGCCGTTTATGCCCCACCTTTAGGTGCGATTGCCCTCCAATGGTTTACCAAAGTGCAATACATGACCGATTTAAACTTAGCTCTTTCCACTGGCGGCTTAATTATGAGCAAAGCTGAGTTTGCGAAACTCTCTCCCGATCTTCAAAACTTACTCCGAAGCACTTCTGAAAAATATACGAATAAATTGATTCAAGCGATTCGCGAAGACAATACCAAGTCTGTTCAAACCTTAAAGAATGCGGGAATTCAAATGGTCGCTGTTGCTCCAGCTGACCAAGCAGAACTTCAGAAAAGCGCTTTAGAAGTTCGCCCCAAATTAGTGGGCAAGCTCTATTCTCAAGATTTATTAAATCGAGTCCAAGGATATATCGACGAATATCGTAAAGCTCATCCTTAAAGAGGGATGAAGATTAAAGAATTTTCAAGGGGCGGGTTTTTAACTCGCCCCTGTTTTTGTCTATGCCCATAAAAAAAATAAATGCCTCAGTTGTAAAAGCGGAATCCATGACTCTCACCGGTTTGTTAATGGTGATGATTGGTTTTGCATTTACCCAAGTTGTTTTAAGAAATTTTTTCAACACCGGAATTGCATGGGCCGATGCATTAGTTCGGCATTTGGTTTTATGGGTAGGATTTATTGGTGCTTCAGTCGCTACCGAAGAAGATGGCCATTTGGCCATGGATTTAGTTTCTCGATTTCTCCCTGAAAAAATCAAAAAATCCTCTGCTTTTTTTGTGCAAGCAGCGGCTTCACTTGTTTGCGCACTTCTCACTTTAGCTTCTTATAAATTTGTAATGGGAGAAAAAGAGGGTGGGGCAGTCTTAATGCCAGGAGTCCCAAGCTACTGGGCTGTGGCGATTATTCCTTTTGGATTTTATCTCATGAGCGTGCGCTTTGCCCGCAGGTCCGCCTCCTGGTTAGCGCTCATCCCAGCTTTATTCATTCCTTTTTTGCTCTTTGCACCTTTTTTTCAAAGCTGGTCGGGGCTGCAAGTTTGGGTTGATAAAATCATGGGGCTTTCCACGCTTATTCCCACTTCGGGGCCTGGATTTATCATTCTTGCAGTTTTAATCGGTTGCATCGGCTTATTAGGGGCACCACTTTTTATTATTTTCGGTTCCATCAGCTTACTCGCGTTTCACACAGCGGGAATTGACTCTTCAGCCACTATCATTGAGATGTATCGTTTAGCTTCAGCTCCCACCTTATCCGCCATTCCTTTATTTACTTTTGCCGGTTATTTAATGGCGGAAAGCAAAAGCCCCGAGCGTATTGTCGCCATTGCTAAGCCTCTTTTTGGTTGGATGCCGGGTGGCCTTGCAATTATGAGCATTGTGGCCTGTGCTTTTTTCACGGCCTTCACCGGAGCTTCAGGAGTTACCATTATTGCTTTGGGCGGCTTGCTCTACCCTATTCTTTTAAAAGAAAAATATCCTGATAATTTCTCGATGGGCTTAGTCACTACTTGCGGCAGTGTAGGCCTGATGTTTCCCCCCTCGCTCCCCTTAATCTTATTTGGACTCATCAGTGGTGCTAGCATCGACAAACTCTTTGTAGCAGGCTTAATTCCAGGACTCGTTATTATAGCGATACTTTCTATCTATAGCATTATAGTAAATCGCGGCATCAAAACTGAACGTCACCCCTTCTCTTTAAAAGAACTTCTCGAAGCATTTAAAAAAGCCGCTTGGGAAATTCCCTTACCTTTTCTTATTTTATTTGGAATTTATGGTGGATTTATTACCGCGTCGGAAGCTGCCGCCGTCACTGCTTTTTACGTATTTGTAGTACAAGTCTTTATATACCGCGATTTAAGTTTAACAAAAGACATTCCCCGTATCGCCAAACAATCCATGGTATTGGTTGGAAGCATCGTTGTCATCTTTGCCGTGGCGATGGGATTCACGAGTTACTTAATCGACGAGCAAGTCCCTGTTAAACTTTTCGAATGGATTCGGACCTTTATTACAACCCGCTGGGCTTTTCTTTTAGCTTTGAATATTTTCTTACTGATCGTGGGATCGTTGATGGATATTTTTTCGGCGATTATTGTAGTGGTGCCGCTATTGCTCCCTATTGCCAAAGAATTTCATGTGGACCCTTTGCATTTAGGGATTATTTTTCTAACAAACCTCGAAATTGGCTATTTACATCCGCCAGTGGGATTAAATCTTTTTCTTTCTAGCATTCGCTTTAAACGGAGTATTGTAAACTTATACTGGGTTACCTTACCTTTTCTCTTACTTCTTATCCTTTGTTTGATTCTTCTTACCTATATTCCCTCCTTAAGTTTATGGTTGGTACAAAGTCATTAAAAATTTTGGGTTCCTTTTAGCAACTTTTAAGTTTCTGCACCGATAATCCATTAAATTTAAATACAATTTTCACCTTAATTGAATGAAAGCACTTCTTCATGACCAGTAATATGCATATCTTAATGGAATGCGAGAGTACTTACTTCCCTGACATAGAAATTCGCCAACCTACTTTTTTCACTATTGAGCGTCACAATGCCAATGATCTGATTGATACGGCAGAAGAAAAGCAGGAATTAAAAAATGAGTTCGAAGAAATTATATATGCTCATCCAGGGCAAACGCTGCGATGGCGCCACAATCCCACTTGGACGTTTCCAATCCCAAACCACCCCAATGAAAACGTGGTAGAGCAAGCTGTTATTCAATTCCAAAACTTCTACAATGACTACTACACTCCCCGAAGAGTTTTATTTGGACTCGCAAGCTCCATTTCTTTTGGTTTAAGATCCCTTACGCTTCGTCCTCTTTATGCACGGCTCAACATGCCTTTCACAGATCAGTTTGGGGTGGGAATACAAGCAGGATATGCAAGCATCACACTTTTAGATCCTAACTTGGTCACTAATGCCACCCGCGATCAATTTCAGTTTAGTTTTAATACCCATCCTTGGTCTGGAGCTTGTGTTTATTTCAGAATGGGGAGAAGTCTCCGAGCTGGGCTAGAATCCTGTGTAGATCTACATTTTCCCGACCAAACAGAGCGGATAGTAAGAAATGGAAATGTAATTGCAGAACGCACTTCTGACACTATTTTAGTTTCGCCTTCTTTGAATGCTACCCTTCATTTTCATATTTCAGATTTATTAGAAATAAACTTTTGGGGAGGTATTAAAACTTTACATGGGCTGCCCGCAGTTGATTTAGTCCAAGCCAATTTCGGAACTCAGATCAATTTAAGTTTATAACTCAGCAACATTGGTTTCTAAAACGAGTAGGCAAAGGACTTTTTACGTTCACTTCCTTCAAACTCCGAGGATGCAGGAATTTCAGACGTGTCGCATGCAATAGAAAACTTGAAGAATCTGTAAAGGGCTCACCCTTATAAAGCGAATCTCCCACGAGTGGAAATCCTATTGAAGCTAAATGCACGCGGATTTGATGGCGCACACCGGTTAAAATATTTATACGTAGGAGAGCATGCTTTTTAAAAATCTCTTCAAGATGAATTTCGGTAAGGGCGATGCGGCCCGAATCCATAACTTTCATTCTTTTCTTATTTTTGGGGTCATGCCCAATTTTTTTTTCAATTTTTAATCTCTGGGATTTGTAAGCTAGTAAGCAAGGATCTGCTCTCACTAAAGCCAAATATTCTTTATCGACTTGATGTTTTCTAAACTGATCACGGAAAAACGAATAAGCAAAAGGATTTCGAGCTACTAAAAGTAGGCCCGAAGTTTCATTATCTAAACGATGAATAAGTCCACCCTCTCTTGGATTAGGTCCTGCTTTTTGTGTTTCGGGAAATTGCGCAAAAACGCCCTGGATAAGGGTTCCTTTTTCGGTGTTTTTTAAAGGATGCACCGGGATGCCTGAGGGTTTTTCAATTACCAAAAAATCTTCATCTTCTAAAACAATTTTTAATTTAAGTTGTGAATCTTCTGAATAAGAACGCGTGAGTAAAGACTCATCCCATTCTAAAAGTTCTCCCCCTTGAAGCATTTGTCCTTTTCGGCTTTTTCTCCCATTTACTTTCAAGTTTTCTGCAATCATTTTTTGAACCGAGCGACGTGAAAAATGAGAGAATTGATCTTTTAAAAAAAGATCCACGCGGTAAGGTTTTTTTAGAAAGGGAACTTTCAGAGTTTGCACAAGGGGTGGGGCTAAATTTAATAAGGTCTTAAAGGTTTATTGAGTTTTTCGTCAATTTTCGCAAGGAGCGCACGCGCATCGGCTTTGTCGAGTTCAATTTCTGGCCCAAAAAGTTCAGCACTATCCGGAGTATCTAAAACGGCTTGGATTTCTTTTTTAGCCAAATCATATTTCTTTTTCTTCGAATAATACTCGGCTAAGGCTAGATGCGGCTTGGTGCGTTTGGGGGCTATCTCTAAAACTTTCTCCAGATATTCTTTTCCTTTTGTTTCATCGCCTCCCATAAAAGAAGGCACTTCCATATACCAACGCCCTAAAGCAAGATAGGCATCCCCTTTTTCATAAGCAGGATTGAGTTCGACGACTTTAAGCATCTCATCGCGAATTAAATCTTTACTGCGGAGCGCTGTAATAAATCCGCTGATTTCTACTTTAAGCCCCGTTAAGATGCCGTAATAGAAATGTCCACCCGCCTCATTTCCATTCAGATTAATCGCCTGTTGAGCCCATTCAATACCTTGATTGAGATAATCTTTTTTCTCACTCTTCTTTTGGGTTTGATTAGAAAGGTAGTAAACCAGTTCGGCAGCTTTTATTCGAGACTCAAGATTTTGAGGATTCTCAGTGTTATATTTTTTGTAGGTTTCAAAGGCTTCTTTTAGAGAATTTACATCATCCTTTGAATAAATGTTTTTGAGATCCACCGGACCTGAAGTCGCTGCAAGACTTTGCACAGACAAAAATAGCGCGAGTAACGCGCTTAATAAAAAACTTAAAAATCGCACAGGCTTAGGACCTCCCCTCCAGTTCAATTTTTCCGGAGCCTTTACAATGCATGCACTTTTCTTTAAGCCCAAAAGTTTTAAAAATGATACGTGTGTACTCTTCGTGTTCGTATCCATGATCTGGATAACGAAAATGGGCTAACTCATGTGCCAGTGTATCCAAAATTTGAGACTTTGGCAAACGAATCACCTTCTTCACTTTGAGATTTCCTTTTTTTCCTAAGCCCGTCAATTGCGTGTGTGTCGCAATCACCACTAATTTCTTTTCGAAATAGACATTTCCTAAAACCCGCATAATACGATTATTATTGGGCCTATACGGGCGAATTTGACGGGGTAGCACCAAAGAAGGCATTTTCCGCTTAGCCTTTAGTAAATAAGGATAAGTCCAAATCAACTGGGGAGAAATCTTGGTTTTAATTAAATGGGCGCTCTTAGCCCGACACCGGGGCTGAATAGGCTTTTTTGAACTTTTACGCTTTTTAATTGCCATAAATATAATAATATCAATTAGTTATATTGTTTTTTTACCTAACCGTCTCACTGGCCGAGCTTCCTTAACAATGCTTCTGCAGGACTACAAGTCTAAATTTAACACCCCTGAATGAAGAAAACCAGAGGCCTTCTAAAATAAATTATCCGCTAATAAGCTAATAATAAGCATTTGCGGGCATCTCTACTAAAAAGATAAGTGAATAGCGGATTTAATTGACAGTATTGAATAGACTCGAGTATTCCCAGCTAATATTCGCTTTTTTATATTAAATTATGAGCCAGGCGTGTAGCTCAGCTGGTTAGAGCGCTGCCTTCACATGGCAGAGGTCAACGGTTCGATCCCGTTCACGCCTATTTTCCCTTCTAATTCAAGATCTTATAACTGGGGTTTATTCTACCCAGTTAATCCATTTTTTTCCTCCATCTGCGTATAAAACTCCACTTCGGGGTGTTGATGTGAAAATATTTATAAAAAAATTAAATAATTTCATATGTTTAAATTAATTTTGGGGAACTCTTTTTTTGGCACACCCCTTGCTTTAATAAGCAGCGTTGTTTGATTAAATTTTTAGTTTAAAGTTAAAAGGAGTTTAAAAATGGGTTCCAATTTTCCACCAAACATTACATTTGCTCTACCAAACGATCCTCATGCACCTGTTGTTTCTGTTCCTACTACTCCAGCACAGGTTCCTTCGGTCTCTCAACTTCAGGCAGCAGCTCAAGCCACTCGGCAGGCTATCCCTTTAAGACAATTCATTATCGACTCTGTTTCTGGTGGCAGGGGGCTTGCTAATACAGAACAGACCTTGCTCGGCGCTTGGAATCAATATGCGAGGGCAGGTAATCCCGAGCGTGATTTTACCAATCTTCGTTCTGCAGTCAGCGTCATGCTAGAAAATAATCGTTACGATCCAAACACAGTAGGCCGTGCATTTTTCAATATTGTCCGCAATTATGGAGGTCGAGATTTACTGACCAGTAACTTTAGATTCTCTACGGTGGGCAATGGGGCTCTTCCGGATATGGCCGGCATGTCTCGACAACTACAAAGTGCGGGGGTCCCATCAAGAGTCATTAACGAGGGACTAAGTGAATTGGGATTTGATCTTAATACAGTCCGGCAAATATCAGACAGAGCTGCCAGAGAACTGGCTACCTTAGAACAAAATGCTGCAGCGGCGGTTCAAAATTACACGCCTGTGGTGGGTACCGGCGGAGTTTTCACACCCGCTGAGGCCCAACGAGCCACTGGACAAATCTCAATGGCCCCTGGGCAAGTCGCCTCTTATGTAGCACCGCAAGAAGAGCAAACACTGATCGCAGAAGTCCCTCAAGCATTACGACGTGGAGCAGTTGCAAGTGTAGCCCCTCGGGTGGTTACTCAAGCAGAAGGAATAGCGGCACAAGCTATGAGAACAGAAGCACCTGCTGCAAACACCGTGACTCCCCTTGTAAATCAAGGTGTTCAAACCCTCCGACGCAATCCAGGAGTAGCTGCTCCCGTTCTTGTGGCTCTGGGTCGAGGAGGCGCGGGCTTAGCTTTAGGGGCAGCGGTCACTCAAGTTGCCTATGAAGTTCAAAGGGATAATAGTCCGGGTGGAAGAATTGCGCGGGAAATAGGAGCACCTATCTTTGTGGGGCCTGTTGCCACAAGACTTGTCGACCCACTCACGGTTGGAGTCCCAGTCGGCACGGGTGTGATCTTGGCGGCAGTGACGAAGGATCCTGCAATAGTTATGGGTTATGCTTTAGGATTTGCAGGTGTTACAGCCCTACATCACTAAAACCCAAACTCCGCAAGTTGGAGTCCATTCACTAAATCGGCAATATAAATATTTTTATATTTTTCTCCGACGGCAATACCTACTGCCATTCCATAGGTGGGATTATTTACAATCGAAACCGGAGAGGCCATGTCCGACATATTTAAAACAACCACGCCTTCTTTTCCACTCGCGACAAACGCGTAAATATCATCTGCAGAAAGAGCAAAATCTCCGCACCGTTTTCCGTAGGGAAATTCTGCAGCATGAAGCCCCTGGGCTTGTCCCCAAAACGCGAGCTTTCCATCTTTAAAATAGTAATCTTGAAGGGCACACAAATCTTCTGCCAATACCGCCACAAAAACTTTTTCTAAATCATGTCCCCAATGGACCCTATCCACAAAAGTGGGAGGAGTGGAGCTCAGTTTGTTGGCTATCTGATTCTTCTCAAGGTCAATCAAGAATAACCCTTCGTTTCCTCCAGCCACTAAAGCCCATTTTCCATTAGGGCTAATGCTCACATCCCGCGCATCTGCTAACGGAATATAGACCTTCTTTTGAGATAAATCGAATTTTGGAAGAGCAGGGGCACTAAGATCTAAAGGAAATTTAAAAAGATACAGACCTGAACGGGCACCCATGCCGGAATATTTACCCACCGCCACTGCGAGCAAGCGTTGATCCGCCGAAAAATAAGCATCCAGACCCAAAGGTTTAGACACATTCCCCATTCGATTTTCTCCCAACATTTCTGAAGTTAGAGGAGAGACTTTAATTCCGCCCTCGTCTCTAGAAAAAAACTGAAGGCCTGATTGAGAAGCAGGAGCTGATTCTGTTCTTTGTGTTTCAGCAGAGGAAGCATCACCCAAAGCAAGCGCAAAATTAAAACCAGGCGCTGCAGAAACAAAATCTGGGAAATAAATTTTATCAGCTGGAGTAAAATTCGCTAAAACAGATAAGTCTTCGGGGTTAAGTTCTAATAAAGCCGCAACTGTGGGATTTTTTGCGCTTCCAAAATCTGAAAGAAGCACATTGCCGGCCGTATTTAAATTCACAGCGCCAGCCGCCCATAGAGAAGGGCTACTGCGAATTAATTCTGCTTTGTATTTTCCTGCACCTTGGTTGAAAAGTTTTAGGATCTTCCAAGAATCAGAACTCGAAAGTCCTAACCATCCGGCAGATTGGGCCGGCGGGGGTTTGGTTTTTCCCTTCGCCACGCTTTCAGGCATGGAGGCAGAAGGCGCAGTAGAAGGAATATTGGCAGGCTTGCCTACCCACAAATCAAATAAACTTCCTATCTTGAAAGAAGGGGGAAGCTCTAATACTGTTTCACTCCCGCTGACCCAATTAAAAATTCTAAAACTCGTCTCTTCTTTTCCTAAAGCGATCAGGACATCTGTATTTCCAGGCAGGGATTTAATTTCTCGGACAGGGAGATTTCCTTTTAGATTGTATCTTTTTTCATTCATCAAACGACCGGCGAGACCAATTTCGAAAATTCTTAATCCATAATTTGTAAGGGTGGAGGCATTCGAAACTGCAGGATCTTCTCCCAAGCCCATCATCAAAAAGACTTTATTTGCGTTAGAAATTTTTTGGAGGCTTCGAATAAAACCTCCGGCCGGAATTTTTGCGACTAACACCCCATTTGACGCATCGTAAGTACTTAGAGAATTCTGATCGCTGACATAAATAGTTTTTCCTACAAGCAGTAAATTACGAATACCCGAAACACTCACACTATTCCGCACAATAGGCCGAGAAGGGTCTTGTAAAGAAATGATTTTCAAGTCACTTCCTTGCAATCCAACAGCCAAGGCTTCGGGAGACTGTCTATCCACTTGAAATTGGGTGTAAGAAGGTTGAACTTTTTGCAAAAGACTTTTCTTCAGAGAATTCAAATCACTTAAATCAAAAAGATACCATTCTCCATTTTCAGTAAAAACATAAACTTGGCGTCTTTCAGAGACTGGCAAAACTACTAAATTGAGAACTGGGCTTTCAAAATTTTCTCGCCCTAATAGTTTTAATGAAAAATCATAAAGCTCTAAACTTCTCCCTCGCGCAATTAACAAAGTTTCGCCTACATTTTCCATTTTACGAGTAAGCCCCCCCAGCTCTTTTTTAGCACTTAATTTTCCAGGGAACCCCCAAACTCGCAAAGGAGAAGAAGCTTGCGAACTACCATCTTGAACGGTGAGCGTTACCAAAAACGATGTTACTTGATCTAAATCTAAAATCTTAAAAACACCTTTAAGAGAATTACCTTCCACAATTTGGATTTTATCTGAAGGGCCTTCCGTAAGCGACCAATGGTAAGTTAAAGGTCTACCCGAACCACTACTGGCTTGAGCGTCTTCCACAACAAAAAGAGAACCTTCTGCCACTTTTTTCTCTACGCCTGCAAAAACTGTAATCGCCCCTGCGATCTCGGGAAGAGCGACCGGGTTTGTTTCTGCTGTTGCTTGAGTCTCAGCAGAGGGACTTGCAGCTGGACTCGCTCCAAAAGAAGGAGGAGCTAACACGGGAGCTGATTCTGCGCCCCCCATCGATTCAGGGCTTAATCCTTTAGGAAAAGGAGAAGATTCTGCAGTAGGTGCAGGGATTGGATCAGCGGGCTGAGTTTCTAATTTTTGAGATTGTTCTTGTTTTTTCTGAGGGCGGAATATTTTTCGAAGCCGCTTGCAACTGGTAGTACTGAATAAAATGAAACAGATAAGGGAAAATACTAAAAAAACACGAAGGGGTTTTGGGGGCATGGTTTCCGACTCCGTCTCCAACCATTCGCGCATACACCCTGAAAAGATTTCAGGATGCCCGGATTTGGTCATACGCTTTTTGTATCATAGCCCTTATTGAACCGAAAGAAAGATTTATAGCATCTCAGTTTCTTACTTAGAATTTTCTTTCAAAACATCGGTAAGCACCACGATTTGATCTTCGTGCACATCGAAAACGCCACCTGCAATTTGAAAACTTTTTTGTTCGTTTTTTGAACGATAGGAAAGTTGTCCTTCTCCTAATTGGGCAACAAGACGAGCATGACCTGGCAGCACCATGGTTTCACCTTCAAAAGCAGGCAAAACGACTTCATCGACTTCGATAGCAGGTAAACTTTGAGTTGGGGTTGCAATTTCAAGTTTCATAATTTCAGACCTCCCAGATCCTTCACAGCCTCTCTCTTTACTACGGAGAGAGCTTAAGGGAGAAGTCTACCTTCAGTTTAAGCTGCCGCAGCTAATTTTTCTGCTTTAGCCAATGCTTCTTCAATGGTTCCCACCAAATAGAAAGCTTGCTCAGGGATATCATCGTATTTTCCTGCAACAATTTCTTTGAAGCTTCGAATGGTATCTTCAAGTTTTACGTATTTTCCTTCCATACCTGTGAACTGAGCGGCTACAAAGAACGGTTGAGAAAGGAACCGTTGCACTTTTCGAGCACGAGCAACGATTAATTTATCTTCTTCTGAGAGCTCATCCATTCCTAAGATTGCGATGATATCTTGCAAGTCTTTATAACGCTGAAGCAATTGCTGCACTGAACGCGCGACACGATAATGCTCTTCTCCAATGACTTGTGGATCGAGAATTCGAGAAGTAGAATCGAGTGGGTCGACCGCAGGATAAATTCCTAATTCGGCAATCTGACGCGAAAGAACGGTTGTCGCATCTAAGTGAGTAAATGCTGTAGCGGGCGCGGGGTCGGTCAAATCGTCTGCGGGCACATAAATCGCCTGAACTGAGGTAATAGATCCTTTGGTGGTGGACGTAATACGCTCTTGCAATTCACCCATGTCGGTCGACAAAGTGGGTTGGTAACCCACCGCCGAAGGAATACGACCCAGCAAGGCCGACACTTCAGAACCTGCTTGAGTAAACCTAAAGATATTATCGATAAAGAGAAGCACGTCTTGATGCTCTTCATCACGGAAATATTCTGCGATGGTGAGCGCAGACAAAGCAACTCGGGAACGTGCCCCAGGAGGCTCATTCATCTGCCCATACACTAGAGCGGTTTTTTTAAGAACCCCGGACTCTTTCATTTCGAGCCATAAGTCGTTTCCTTCACGGGTTCGCTCTCCTACTCCACCAAATACGGAATACCCTCCGTGTTGCATGGCGACGTTATTGATGAGCTCCATAATCAAAACAGTTTTACCAACACCCGCTCCTCCGAAAAGACCGATTTTTCCCCCTTTGGAGTAAGGCGCTAACAGATCGATGACTTTAATTCCTGTTTCAAACATTTTAACTTCAGTGCTTTGCTCCAAGAATTTAGGTGCAGCACGATGAATCGGATAATGTTTTTTTGCTTTAATAGGCCCTGCTTCGTCTACCGGCTCTCCAATAACATTTAGAATACGGCCCAGGGCTTCTTCACCCACTGGCACTTGGATAGGCTTACCTGTATTTAAAACATCCTGACCTCTAACTAACCCTTCTGTGGAATCCATTGCCACGCAACGCACTGTGTTTTCACCTAAGTGCTGCGCAACTTCGACCACTAAATTCCATTCATTTTTATCAAGAGAGGGATTGGTAATTTTTAAAGCAGTATAAATTTCCGGTAAATCCCCTGCGGGAAATTGAACGTCAACAACAGGTCCAATGACCTGAAGCAATTTTCCGGATTTAAGTTCTTTATTTTCAGACATAGCAAACTCCTTTTTCATTAAAAACAAATCAGCAAAAAATTATTTCAGCGATTCTGCTCCATTGACGATATCCATGAGCTCTGTTGTGATCGCGGCTTGGCGAAGACGATTGTATTGCAAAGTTAACTTACCAATCATCTCTTTTGCATTTCCTGTAGCGTTATCCATCGCCGACATTCGAGCTCCTAATTCAGAAGCAGCAGATTCTAAATGAGCCAAATAAATTTCACTCGCCACATAACGTGGCAATAGATCTTCAAAAAGTGCTTCGAGGGAGGGCTCATAAATTATAGGCAAAGCGCTGGAAGCGGGATCTTCTTCTCCTAAATCAAAAGGCAAAATTTTACGGATTCGAATTTCTTGAGAGATGGCAGACTTAAAAGCATTATAGGCCAAAACTAGTCCACTAAACTCGCCTGCTTGGTATTGCTGAAGCAAGTTTTTTGCCTCTTGCAGAGCGCCTTCAAAAGTCAAAGTAGAGGAAATAAGACCCGATTCTTCTTTAAAATCTATTTTTTTATTTCTAAAAAAATCTTTTCCTTTTTTACCAATCGAAATTAAATCAACTTGCGAATAGTCTTTTGTTTCAAACTCCCGATAAAATTGCACTCGGCGAAGCAAGTTTGAGTTAAACCCACCACATAACCCTCGATCAGAGGTGTAGACCATTAAACAAAGAGGATTTGGAGTTTCACTTTTCCCAAAAAACGGATTTTTTTCGATATCAATTTGCGAAGCTAAATTGCGGAGGATTTTAAGCAAATGCACACCGTAGGGGCGTGCCGCCAGTAATTTGATTTGTGCACGGCGCAGCTTTGCCGCCGCCACCATCTTCATAGCACGAGTAATTTTTTGCGTATTCTTTACGCTAGTAATTCTTTTTCGAATAACTTTGAGTGTAGCCATTTTTAAGCAACAAACACTTTCTTAAATTCTTCTAAAACGCTGGTTAATTTCTTTTCAACTTCCGCATCGAGCGCTTTCTTTTGAGTAATATCCCGCAAGACTTCGGCATGCTTGCCTTCTAGAAACAGTAAAAGCTCTGCAAGATATTTTTCAACGGCACTCTTTGGGTAAGCATCCATCCAGCCCTTGGTAGCAGCATAAATGCTCACAATTTGTTTTTCGACCGACATGGGTTGATATTGACCTTGTTTTAACACTTCAACCAATCTTTCTCCTCGAGCGAGCTGCGCTTGGGTCGCTTTATCAAGGTCGGAGCCAAATTGGGCAAAAGCAGCTAATTCTCGAAATTGGGCAAGCTCGAGTCGCAAAGTTCCCGCCACTTGTTTCATAGCCTTAATTTGGGCGTTACCACCGACTCGGGAAACCGACAAACCGACGTTGATGGCCGGACGCACACCCGAATAAAATAAATCGGTGTCCAAATAAATTTGTCCATCGGTAATCGAAATAACGTTTGTAGGAATATACGCCGAAACGTCACCTGCTTGAGTTTCGATGATCGGAAGGGCCGTTAAAGAACCTCCTCCTTTTTCGGCGGAAAGCTTTGCAGCGCGTTCTAATAATCGGGAGTGAACATAGAACACGTCTCCAGGATACGCCTCACGTCCGGGAGGACGGCGAAGTAAGAGAGAAAGTTGGCGGTAAGCTACGGCGTGTTTAGAAAGATCATCATAAACAATCAAAGCATGTCTACCACTGTCTCGGAAAAATTCGCCAATGGCACATCCGGAATAAGGTGCTAAAAATTGTAAAGGTGCTGGATCAGAAGCATTGGCCGCCACAATGGTGGTATATTCTAAAGCCCCATGGCGACGAAGTTTTTCAACAACCTGAGCCACTGTAGATTGTTTTTGTCCGATGGCGACATAGATACAGAAAACATTCTGCCCTTTTTGATTGATGATGGTATCAATGGCAATAGCCGTTTTACCTGTTTGCCGATCGCCAATGATCAGTTCGCGCTGACCTCTTCCGATCGGAATCATGGCATCCACCGCTTTCAAACCTGTTTGCAAAGGTTCTTTTACGGGCTGACGGGCAACAATTCCTAACGCTTTTAATTCAATACGATTACTTTGAGTGGTTGCAATAGGACCTAATCCATCAATGGGTTGACCTAAAGCATCGACTACACGTCCAACAATGGCTTCACCCACGGGAATTTCTGCGATACGTCCAGTACGCTTTACGCTATCTCCTTCGCGGATTTCATAATCATGTCCCATGATGGCTACACCGACATTGTCTTCTTCAAGGTTCAAGGCGATTCCATAAATATGGCCGGCAAATTCAACTAATTCCCCCGCCATCACTTGGCTTAAACCATGGATACGGGCGATACCGTCTCCGATCGAAAGCACCGTCCCTACTTCGGAACGTTCGACGACTTGATCGTAATTAACGATTTGTTGACGGATAATCTGACTAATTTCTTCGGGACGAATCTGCATAATTTAAACTCCTTGAGTAACAATCGAGTACATCATCCAGTTAATTTTTAACGGTTGGCACATCCGTTAAAAATAATAAAATCAGTACTCGTGCCGTGACCTTAATAGATAGGGTACTAGATAACAGTTTCCTTCATTTTTTCTTTCATCCGGTAAAGCGCCGTTTGGATGCTTCCATCTAAAACTTGATCTTTTATTTTGAGAAGTATGCCGCCCAAAAGTTTGGGATTGATTTGTTTTTCTAAGATCACCTGCTTATGTGTATAAGCAGTTAATTTCTTTTGAAGCTCTTCTTGAAAACTTGGTGTTAAATCTTCAGCAACTTGCACCTCTACGCGAACACGCCCTAAAACTTCATCGGCCATTTCTTGATAAGATCGCACTACGTCTTCAAAATAATTCATGCGTTCGCGATCGATTAAAATCTTAATAAAATTTAAGAGGGATTGATCAAAACTTAATTTCGCCGCAACACTCTCCAATACTTTTTTGCGCACACTCCCATCAAATGCAGGATCAGTAAGTAAGAAGCTCAGATCTGCTGATGTTTTAAGCACATCCTGTAAGCGTAAAAGCTCGGTTAAATAATTTTCAATTTTATCATTCGTTTTTGCCAATTCTAGCAAAGCATTGGCATAACGACGTCCCAGTGAGCCTGCAATCATGCGTTACCTCCCAAACTCTGCAAATTCTTTTGCAGAAGTTTTTGCCGATCTGCGGACTCTAAATTTTTTTCCATCATTTTTTGGGTGAGTTGCAACACACGATCTGCCATTTCTGCTTTTAAATCTTCGCGTGCTTTATTTAACTCATGGTTACTCACCCAATGAGCCACTTCTTCGATGTGTTGCGAAGCTCTTCCTGCTTCTTCAATAATTTTCTGTTTTAAAAGCTCACCCTCGCTTTTAAAATTTTGAGTAAGTGTCGCAATCTCTTGATCAATATTAGACAAACGTTTCTCATGGGCTCGATAAAGAGCTTCAATCTCTTGTTTTTCGTGTGCCGCTTTCTCAATTTCTTCCGCTAAAACTTTGGAGCGGGTAAGAAAAAAATCTTTGGCGGGCTGCCTTAAAAAATAAATTAAAACAAAAAGGAGAATTCCAAAATTAATTAAAGGATAAACGATATCGCCTAAGATATCGAGAGAATGGGCTTCTGCGCCTTCGGATGCAAATGCCAAACTTGAGCTTACTAAAGAGCTAAATAAGAAAATAGAAATAGAAAAATATCTTTTCATAAATTAACGAATGGCTCGGCCTAATAATTCTTCTGCAAATTGTTTGGCTAAGTTCTCGGCTTCTTTTCCTAAACTCAACCTTGCTTCTAAACTTTGCTGGGTTATTTGGGACTGCATATTACTGACGTACTCATCGGCTTTTTTGCGAGATTGCCCAATCTTTTCTAGGGCAACAACTTCACCCTCTTTTTTAATTTTATCTTTGAGTTGCCCGCCAACGATTCGAGCCTGGGCAATTTTCGTTTCATATTCTTTTAATTTTTGCTCTGCTTTTTCCTTAAGGGCGCCCACTTCATCGTGAGTTCCTACCGTGGCTGTTTTTCTTTTATCAAGGAGAGCCAAAACAGGTTTAAAAAGCAAAGAATTCAAAGAAAACAAAACAACTAAGAAAATTAAAAGTTGAAAGAAAAATGTATAATCGGGCAGAAGATTCATGAGTTTATGGCTATCAATAACAAGGTGATTTTTTGCAAACGCGGCGCGTCGTTAACATGTGATTTTTAGGCTTGTCAAGGTCTTTTGCCCGTTTAGGGCTGTGCTAAAATAACATCTGTAGTTAAGTTTATTTTGCTAGGGCCCCTTATGCCGGAAGTGCCACCAAAATGACCTAGTCAATTTGACACGACGGCTTAGATTGGTTTGAATTTCATGGCAAAATTTTCTCCCAAAATTAGTCAACCCATTCGCCCGCTCATGTTCAAAGGGGGCTGTAAAGGCATTCTTCTCTTACACGGTTTTACCGCTACTCCGGACAGCCTTCGTTTTTTAGCAGAAACACTTCACGAAGAAGATTTTACCGTTTCTGTTCCTGTTTTAGCCGGGCATGGAACGCATGAGAGCCATCTCGCCCAAACTTTATGGCAAGATTGGTATCAGAGTGCTGAAAAAGCATATTTAAAATTGAGTAAGGAATGCGAAAGCGTGAGTGTGGTGGGACTTTCGTTGGGAGGCTTACTCACCCTTCATCTTGCTTATTCCTATCCCCACATTAAAGCTTTGGGCTTACTGGCCACACCGCTCTTTTTAGATGGATGGCTTATTCGTACACTTTTCCCTCTGATTTGGAAAACACCTCTTAAATATCTTTACCGCTATCAAAAAAAACATCTCGTTTCTATCAATGACCCTTTGGCCCGAAGGCGCCATCAAACCTATGGACGAATTCCGGTCTCGTCGGTCGCAAACTTGCTTGACCTTCAAAAAAAGGTACGCCGAGAACTCTTTAGAGTACATCAACCCACTTTCATCGCCCATGCGCTCGACGATGAAACAGTGCCTTATGGTAACCTAGACTTTATTCGGGTGTGTTTAGGATCCGATGAAATCGAAACACTCACACTCAAACGCTCGAATCACATTATTACGGTGGATTATGACAAAGAAATTGTGGCAGAGCGCTTACTCAGGTTTTTAAAAAATAAGATGAAGCGCGAATAAAACACTGATTTCATTCAATACTTCTGTAGGAGAAGCTCCGATGAAAGATCTCATCCTTTCAATCGACCAAGGCACCACCGGAACAACGGTGATGATCCTCGATAAAAACTTAAATATTTTGGCAAAGAAAAATAATGAATTTGCACAGCATTACCCTCAGCCCGGATGGGTGGAACACAATCCTGAAGAAATTTGGGATTGCACCGTAAAGACTCTCAAAGAAGCTCTCTCCCTTTCCGAAATCGACTCAAACCGAATCGCTGGGATTGGTATCACCAACCAACGGGAAACCACCGTGGTTTGGGAGCGCGCTAGTTCAAAACCTATTTACAATGCTATTGTGTGGCAAGATCGTCGCACCGCAACTTTTTGTGAAAAATTAAAGAAGAAAGGATTAGAAAATAAATTTAAGAAAAAAACCGGCTTGGTACTCGATCCTTATTTTTCTGGGACCAAAATAAAATGGATTTTAGAGAATGTAGCAGGTTCCAAGCAGCGGGCGAAAGCGGGCGAACTGGCTTTTGGTACGATTGACACCTACTTAGTGTGGAAACTCACTCAAGGTAAAACGCATGTGACAGATCCTTCTAATGCCTCTCGAACCCTCTTGATGAATCTTCAAACTTTGAATTGGGATACAGAACTTCTTAAGATTTTAGATCTTCCTTCTACTCTTTTACCACGGATTGGCTCTTCTTCTGAAATTTATGGATATACAAAAGGCATCGAAGGATTACCCGATGGAATTCCAATCGCCGGCATTGCCGGGGATCAACAAGCAGCTTTATTTGGACAAGCTTGTTTCGGAGTTGGAGAAGCCAAATGCACTTATGGCACCGGGTCTTTTATTCTGCTCAATACAGGCAAAAAAATTGTTCATTCCAAGAATAAATTAATCACCACCGTCGCCTGGAAACTGGGAAAAGAAGTAAACTATGCGCTCGAAGGCTCTGCTTTTATTGCGGGGGCGGCTGTTCAATGGTTGCGGGATGGTCTCAAAATAATTTCAAAAGCTTCTGAGGTAGAAACGCTTGCTTCTTCGGTGAAAGACTGCGGAGGCGTTTACTTAGTTCCAGCCTTTGTGGGTCTCGGCGCACCTCATTGGAGGGCAGAAGCCCGAGGGATTATCACAGGGCTTACGCGTGGCACCACTCAAGCCCATATTGCTCGCGCAACTTTGGAGGGAATTGCCTTATGTCAATACGACATTCTCCGCGCCATGAGTAAAGATCTTGGGAAAAAACTAAAGAAATTAAAAGTGGATGGGGGCGCTTGCGCAAACAACCTTTTAATGCAGTTTCAGGCGGATATTTTAGAGATCCCCCTCTATCGGCCGCAAACGATTGAAACAACCGGATTAGGTGCTGCTTTTCTAGCAGGACTTGCAACCGGAGTGTGGCCCAGCCCCGAAGCGATTTCTCAAAGCTGGAAACAAGACCGTCTCTTCAAACCACAGCTCCCTAAACTTGAAGTTAAAAAGAAAATTCAAGCGTGGCAAGAGGCCATTAAAAAGGCTTAAGTAAGCCTTCGCTTTAGGACTGCCTTTTTTTCCATAGTAAATTTCTTTGAGTTAAGCTTTCTTTTTCGAGCGCGATAACTAAAAAAAGAGCTGTTTGACTAATCATTTTTTGCGCTAACAAAATAAAAATTCTATTTCCCAGTATCTGAAGATCTTTTACGACCTCGTCAGCCGCGCGAATTACTCGAGTGGTTTGCTCTATTTTTTTCTGAATTATTTTGGTCATGAGGCTCCCTACTTCTTTCTTATTCTTAGCAATGAATACAAATCTCACGTCCCCTTCTAACTTTAAGAAATGGTCCAACGAAAAGAAGGACGGCTCACGGTAATGGCTCCTTTTTCAAATAAGAGATAATTTCTTAGGTGGACAAAAACAACTTCCTCATCGGTTGGAGGAAATCGAAAGTGTGAAGGGTCGATTGATGGAATTACAGAGCCACATTTATTTAAATTTTTAGGGAATTTCATTTTAATCTCCTTAAATCAAATTAGAGTGAATGGAACGAGGCTGGAATGTAAGGAGAAAGCAACCGAAACTCAATCAGGAGAACCCTGTTTTTACAGTGGGGAATTTCCCGAAATGTAAATAGTGGATTTACGGATTAAATTTTCTAATTTTATTTCTTTTTCGATTTGGAAGGCGAAGAGGTCTGTTCAAACTTATCGGGGAACGTTGTCGGCTGTTCATTTGCTGGAACTGCACGCTCCAGCTGCGCAGAAGAAACAGCGTTAAATTCTTGTTTTAGAGCGGCTGAATAAAAACTGATTCCACGAAAACGATCTAGAGACACACTATCCGGAAAGAAAAGATCGAAAGTTTGACTATAATTCATCTGCACACCTGCAGGATATTCCATTAAATCTTGAATACGTTGAGGAATACGCCCCCATGCAGCCGGGTCACTAATGCGGAGTGAAACCACAGCCCTTTGTTTTCTGCCCCACGCATCTTCCACCATCCATCGATCGTGAATAGGGTCTAAACGAATCACCTCAATGTAGCGATTGGTGACAGCAACTGTTAAAATTTTATAGCCCGGCACTACAGAATCGAGTTTTTTATCGTAGTTGGCATCAATTACAATTCCCCAATTCGGAACATTTAAGCGCGCTTGCGTGGAATCCTTCGGAGGCTTGTCACTGCCCATGCCACAACCTAGATTAAAAGAAGCTACAAACCCTAAGGCCAAAAGACCCAATATAAATCCACAATACTTCATGCTTAGTCTCCTATTGAAACCGGGGGAATTTTGCCTGCCAAATGACAAGCGACTTGATGTTTCGAGGGTCCGGCTAACACAGGGACTTCTCGTTTGCAAATGTCTTCCACATAGGGACAACGGGTATGAAAAACGCAGCCTTTTGGAAGGTTTAAGGGAGAAGGCACATCACCGCCCAAAACTTTTCTCTTTCGTTTTTTAAGAGAAGGAAGCGGAACCGCTTCGAGTAAAGCCTGAGTATAGGGATGCTTCGCATTAAAAAGTTCAGAAGCTGGGAATTGTTCGACAATAAACCCTAAATACATAACCGCAATCTCATCACTTAAATAAGAAATGACTTTGAGATCGTGAGAAATAAAAAGATAGGTGAGTTTGAGTTTAGTTTTAAGATCCATTAAAAGATTTAAGATCTGGGCCTGAATCGAAACATCCAAAGCCGAAACGGGCTCATCGCAAACTACTAATTTCGGAAGCAAACTCAATGCACGGGCAATCCCAATCCGCTGCCGTTGGCCTCCTGAAAACTCGTGCGGATATTTATAGGCAGCATCGGGGGCTAACCCCACCATTTCTAACAATTCCGAAACTTTTTCTTCGCGCTCTTTTTTATTAAGAGAGGTGTGTAACTTTAATCCTTCTTGCAAAAGCGTCGAAACCATCATTCGCGGATTTAACGAAGAATAGGGATCTTGAAAAATCATTTGAATATGCGGGCGATAAGGGAGCAATGCCTTTTCAGAAAGTGGGGCCAGATCTTTACCTTCAAATAAAATTTTCCCGGAATCGGAGGGATAGAGCCTCAAGAGAGTACGAGCCAAGGTAGATTTGCCGCACCCTGATTCGCCCACTAATCCCAAAGTTTTACCTTCTTCGACTTGCAACGACACACCATTCACGGCGTGGACATAGCTCTGAGTCTTTCCCCAAAATCCACCTCGAACCGGAAATTTTTTCACTAAATTTTGAATTTCGAGAAGCATAGTTTTATTCCAAAACCCTTTTGGAATTACGTATTAATACAACGCACGGATTGACCTTCTCCGACATACCGCATTCTGGGTATTTTTTTTCCGCAAGCCAGCGCTACCCGTGGGCAACGTTCTAAAAAACGGCACCCCTGTGGTAAATGAAGTAAATCTGGCACTGTCCCAGGGATCGTTTGAAGCTTAGCTCGCACAGAATTCGAGCCGGCCTCAAAAACAGGAATCGAGCTCAGTAAGCCTACCGTATAAGGATGTTTAGGGCTTGTAAAAAGCCGCCTCACTGGAGCTTGTTCCACAATTTTTCCCGCATACATCACCGCTACTTCATCGCAGACCTGAGAGACTATCCCCAAATCATGAGTAATGAGAATCACAGACATTTGATATTCAGCGCTTAAGTCTTGAATGAGATCTAAAATTTGCGCTTGGATTGTTACATCTAAAGCGGTGGTGGGTTCATCTGCGATAAGAATATCCGGTTTACAGGCAAGCGCCATGGCAATCATCACACGCTGGCGCATACCTCCGGATAACTGATGGGGGTAGTCATTTAATCTTAATTCAGGATCCGGCATTCTTACTTTTTTTAGTAAATCAACGGCTCGTTCTTGAGCCTGTTTGGGAGAAAGTTTTTCGTGAAGAATTAAAGGCTCACAAAGTTGATTGCCAATCGTAAAAACAGGATTCAAACTCGTCATG
>CAYWGE010000005.1:25753-26108 GCA_964457215.1 uncultured Pseudomonadota bacterium | reverse complement strand
AACGCATGGTTCACTCGACCTACAATACCACTCGGATTTAAACCCACTTCTTGGACTAAGAGGGAAGGGATGGAGAGTGGGGTGTTAGGAGAAGCTGGAATGACAGGGGTTGTAGGGGAGGGAGAATTTTCCACCACGGGATTTTGCGTAGGAGAAAGATCGGAGGGAACAGGCGCGGGTCTGCCCGAAGAAACTCCTCCAATACCTTGCTGAAATTTAATGAAACCGAGGCTCATATACTTCAAGGATTATCGGTAGTTTATGAGATTTGTTGCGTTCTATTTTTAAATGAAAAGTTAGTAATATAGCGCATGTTTGCTGGTTCTTAGCAGATCATTTTTAATCTTCAACAATC